>NZ_RZST01000001.1:0-120866 GCF_003997575.1 Mesorhizobium sp. M1A.F.Ca.IN.022.07.1.1 | reverse complement strand
GTCTATTCCTGTTCACGCCTCTTGACGGCTTAGTACCGCCTGCGTTTCGCGCGCTAGGCGAACTGCTTGCCCAGTTGCCGCGGCAGCTGGGCGGGCTGCCTCCAGAGCTCCCGCTCATTGTTGCAGGAGAGGTCGGCACGCTTCGCCTTCCTGCGGCGCTTCTTCGAAGCGCATGTGTCGGTGATGCATTGTTGCCCGATATTGCGCCGTTCGGCCGCGGCCAGATCACCCTAGCTGTCGGCCAGTTGTGCGCCGGGGCGGATCTTGACGGCGATGAATTAATCTTGCGGGGGCCTTTCCGCCCGCGACCGTGTCCTTTGGAGAATGCGCATATGACACAACCCGGATCGCAACTGGAGCTTACTAAGGATCTCGACGATGTCGAGATCGTGCTTGTCTTTGAATGCGGCCGCTGGCCTATTTCTCTTGGGGAATTAAGAAGTGCCGGCGAAGGGCATATTTTTGAACTTGGATGGCCGATCGACGGCCCGGTCGACATAGTGGCCAATGGTCAGCGTATCGGGCGTGGCGACATTGTCCGCATCGGAGAAGAGCTGGGCATCAGGCTCCGTGGCGGGTTTGCATGCAATGAGTGAAGCTCAGCCGACAATCCTGGCGCTTCTTGCGGTTACCGCCGGACTCGGTCTGCTGGTTTTAGCAGTTGCCACGACAACGGCCTTTGTAAAGGTATCAATTGTTCTTTTCCTCGTCCGCAATGCGCTCGGGACCCAGACCATACCACCCAATGTGGTGCTGTACGCCGCGGCGATGATCCTCACTATGTTCGTTAGTGCGCCCGTTGCTGAGCAGACCTATGACCGCATGTCGGATCCCAAGCTCCACTATCAGACATTCGACGACTGGGTAAGCGCCGCTAAAGCCGGAAGTGAGCCCTTGCGCGAGCATCTCAAGAAATTCACAAATGAAGAGCAGCGGCGATTTTTCCTATCTTCGACAGAAAAGGTCTGGCCAGAGGAAATGCACGCTGCAGCCACGCCTGATGACTTTGCAATACTTGTACCGTCTTTCTTGCTATCAGAATTGAAGCGCGGATTTGAGATAGGATTTCTACTTTATCTGCCTTTTATTGTTATAGATCTGATAGTGACAACTATCTTGATGGCAATGGGTATGTCGATGGTCTCACCAACTGTTATATCTGTCCCGTTCAAGATCTTTTTGTTTGTTGCCATTGATGGTTGGTCAAAATTGATGCATGGGCTTGTGCTGAGTTATACGTTACCGGGAGGCTGATCATCACTGAATCCAGCATCATTACTCTTATGAGCCAATCACTGGTGGTTTTCATGATCTGGATTCTACCGCCGCTCATTGCATCAGTGGTTGTCGGCCTCGTCATCGGCATCCTCCAGGCGGCGACGCAGATCCAGGATGAAAGCTTGCCGCTCACCGTGAAGCTTCTGGTCGTTGTCGCGGTGATTGGGCTGTTTGCTCCTGTGCTAAGCGCCCCGCTCATAGAGCTAGCCGATCAGATCTTCACCGAGTTTCCCGCAATGACACTTAGCTACTAGTCCGCCCCATGGACGCGCCATCGGCCGATATTCAAATTCTGATCCAGACGGCTCTCGAACTCGTCGTTGCGGCAGGTCTTGGGGCAGCCCGCGCGATGGGCATCATGCTGATCTTTCCCGTATTCACACGCTCGCAGATCAGTGGGCTGATCCGGGGCTGTTTGGCTGTTGGCTTCGCACTACCATGCCTGGCACACGTCAGCGGCGGATTGCCGGCGCTGGATTCTGATACACGCCTGATCCAGCTAACCCTGCTCGGATTCAAGGAAGTTTTTGTCGGTGTACTCCTTGGCACTTTTCTTGGCATTCCGCTTTGGGGCCTTCAGGCTGCCGGGGAGCTTATCGACAACCAACGCGGCATCAGCAGCCCGACCGCTTCGGCCGATCCCGCGACGAACAGTCAGGCTTCCGCGATGGGCGTTTTTCTGGGGATCACTGCGATTGCCATATTCGTCGGATCAGGAGGCCTGGAAACTTTGATCAGTGTCCTGTACCGCAGCTACTTGATCTGGCCGGTGTATCAGTTTCACCCGACACTGAGCGGGCCAGGAGCAATGGAGTTGTTGGGGCTTCTCGACCGCATAATGCGCACGGCATTATTGGTATCGGGGCCTGTCGTGTTCTTCCTGATACTGATTGATATATCGATGATGCTGCTGCGTCGCTTTGCCCCGCAATTTAAGGCGAGCCAACTGTCTCCGGCAATCAAGAACATTGTCTTTCCAGTTCTCATGGTCACCTACGCTGCCTATCTGGTGGAGAGCATGAAACTGGAGGTCACACAAGCCAACGGCGCGCTGGAGTGGTTCGACAAATTGCTGCCATGAGCGACACAAGTGAAGAGAAGACACACGCCGCCAGCCCGAAGAAGTTAAGTGAAGCGCGCAAAAAAGGACAGCTGCCACGTAGCTCCGATTTCGTCCGCGCGGTCGGGACTTGCGCTGGGCTCGGCTACCTTTGGCTAAGAGGCAGCGTGATCGAGGACAAATGCCGGGAAGCGCTCCTATTAGCCACCAAGTTGCAGAGCCTACCTTTCGATACCGCGGTGCCGCAGGCATTGGTTGTGCTCGTCCAACTCACCGTCGCGGCTGTTGGCCCGCTGCTTGGAACCCTCGTCGCCGCGGTGATTTTGGCCAGCCTGCTAGCCAATGGTGGATTTGTCTTCTCTCTGGAGCCGATGAAGCTCAGCTTTAAGAAAATTGACCCCTTTGAAGGGCTGAAGCGCTTGGGGTCTGCTCGTTCCATGGTCGAAGTCTGCAAGACCATGTTCAAGGTATTGGTTCTCAGCGCAACCTTTTCCATTGTCCTTCTCGGGATGTGGAAGACAATGGTCCCTCTGCCGATCTGCGGCATGGGCTGTGTTGGCCTCATCTTTATGGAGACAAAATTGCTGATGGGAATTGGCGCCGGCGCACTGCTGGTCGGCGGACTGATCGATCTCCTGCTCCAGCGCGCGTTGTATCTGCGCGAAATGCGCATGACCAATACCGAAGTGACGCGCGAGTCGAAGGATCAGCAAGGAGCGCCAGAGTTGAAAGGTGAACAGCGTCGCATCCGCGAGGAGGCGGCCGACGAGCCTGCGCTTGGCGTGCATCGCGCCACGCTGGTCTTAACAGGAAGGGCGGTCCTGATCGGTCTGCGTTACGTTCGCGGTGAAACCGGGGTGCCGTTCTTAGTTTGCCGTGCCGAAGGTGAGCGCGTTTCACATGTGTTGAGTGAGGCGCGGGCACTACGCCTGACGATCGTCCATGACCATGTCTTAGCGCGTCAGCTGATAAGCACTACAAAACTCGGCCACGCGGTTCCTATGCAATATTTCCAGCCTGTCGCGAAAGCATTCTTTGCCGCAGGCTTGGCCTAGTCATTGGAAGTCCACGACTGCCCAGTTCAAAACTGACCTGGTTCCATGCTAGTGGCAAATGTCGGCTGGCCATCCGTGCCCCAGTGTCTCTGTCAGGCCAACCGCGCAACCGCGGGCCTGGGGCAATCACTCCCCTCGGATCTGCCACCCAGCAACTACGGCAAGTCCTCCGGGCATGACCTTTCAGCCTCTGCTGGCCGGTGCGTGGCGCAGTCCGAGGTTTTGAGGCCGGCAGTGCGGATTTGATTGGTGCAGCCGTTGGAATGCCCTCGTCAGCTAGTCGTCAACTAAGCGCCCTATGTTGAACAGCCGTGCTAACTTGAGCTCGGTTGCGAAACATAGGAGTACGAATCGTCATGTATGGTCGAATTGGCTCATCCGATAGTTACCGCGCGCATAATGCCGGCGAGCAATCGGATGCAGGAAGCGAAGGGTTCGCGGACACATTTGCCCGAATGCACTTATCCGGATCGGAAGGTAGCGGCGCCTCATCATCGGCGGCTCCCCAAGCATACTCCCTCAATTCCCGACCTCCTGTGGTGGAGATCAACAGGACTTCCTTCAGGAGACAGGTGAGGCAATTTCATGGTGATGAAATCACGCACATCGCCGACAATCCTCAAGAGTATTCGGAGTTCGTATCGTCACGAGCCAGGCGCACCGCGGACGTTGCTCAGCAATATGGCATCCGTCGAGATACGGAGCACGCGCGATATTTCAGTTACCAATTGGGAGACCGGAGTGCCGGACTGCTGAGAATGGAAGGCGGATTCAGCATGAACGAGTTCGAATCGGAAAGTTGGCGGGAACAATTTCCTGGTCGAACTGAGGTCACTTCCATAGTGGATCTTCAAGTCGCCCATCCGCTCGTCGAAAATGCGGGCGATATTCTGCTGGAGCATCAACTTCGGATAGACGGCGACCGACCGTTGCTGAATTGGCGTGCGGCTAATCCGGAAGCACAAGCGCGCGCGCAGACGATGGGGTTTGTTGAAGTGGATCATGGCGACCTGGTGCTTGACCCTACGCAGCATCCCGACAAATGGACGAAGAACAGTGCCGGTGAGTGGCAGCGTGCAGGCAAACCTCCACTCTATCTCCACAAAACCGAGGACAGCGACAGCAGCGATAGCGGGTCTGACGACGATTTCATTTGATTTGTCGACCCGCCGCCGAGCCTTGCAACTGGTGACGGTTGCAAGGCTGTTGGCAGTGAATGCTAATTGTCCGGCGACAGCCCCGCCTTAGCGCCAGCGCCGCCGAGCGATCCAGCCCATCTCCCAGACAATAAACTGCGGATGCGCATCGTGGGTGCTTGCGAGCGGATTGTATTCGGGCCGGAACTCCGCCTCTTGGATACGAGCTCTCCCGAATCCAATTTTCTCCACCACACCGTTGGGTCGTTGCGATGCGCCGATCCCGATCGGATCGGCTATGCCTGCTCCGCGCTCGCAGGAAGACCTTCCGCCTCGATCTTGGCGGCGCGATCTCGGCGATAAGTTGGATGGGAGGCAAGATACGCCGCCACGTCAACAGCAGGTAACGCGACATCGCAAATCGGCCCTGACGGTAGCCGATCGACTCCAATCGCCGGACCGCAACTCGCGCAGCGGCATTCGCGGTTTGGCCAGGAGAAATGCTCGCTGACTCACAGCGTGGCCGGCCGCATTCTGCCCTAGACCCCAAAGTACGTGCCCTGTCATGCAGCCTGCGCCGACGGGAGCTCGGCACGCGAATGGCGTGGTTGGCGGCCAAGCCCCGAGGTCAACAAGGACTTACAGAAAGCGGGGGTGAGTTTGCCGCGATGAATTATGACCTTCTCGCGACCGGACCTAGCATCGGCTTCCTCTCGCTCTCGATTGTAGCCGCGCTGTTCGTTGGATTTAACGTGGCAAGCGGTGAATTCGGAATCAGCCAGCCCTTCCAAGTTTCTGGCCATGACGGGGCGACTCGTGTGGATGTGCACCCACATCGGGCTCGGCATCGCACCATTGACCAGCATCTTGGGCTGCAGCTTCATCTCAAACAGCTTTCCTGGCTCGCCACGCAGCGCGACCGGTGCCTCCGGCGGCATCAATTCGTCGGCATTGCACAAATGTTCCAGGTATTTTTGCGCCGGAAATGCGTAGGTCTTCATGCAATCAGTCGTAATGCCGGCTTTTCCTTCATTCAATGCGTTGGCCTGTCCCAGCACCATGTTCAGCAACCCTTTGAGCTGGTCTGTGCGTTCGTGCACTTTGGGTAGCTGGGTGGAGGTGAGTAGCAGGCGTACATTACGCCCCTGCAACCCGGCGAGACAGGTTTGCATCTCAATGGCCTGGGCTCGCAGGTACTGGGCCACATCGTCCACGACCTTACCGGCCTCCTCAGGCTTCATCTGGCGCACTTGGGAGACGACGCTTTGCTGACCGGCCAGATCGAACTGCAAAAGTTCGTCCAATCGTTTGAGCCGCTCCGTCAATACCTCCATTGACAACGCGGCGCCCCCGATTGTCGAGCCTGCCCCCGACGAACTCGCAGCCACCTCTTGCGCTCTCACCTGTGTACTCGCAACTTGATCCGAGCGCGCGAGAACCTTGGCTGCTGGCACTGTGCCGGCGTTCGCAGCGACTGGTGTTGATGGCTGCCCGGCGGCAGAAGTCCCGGCGCGAGCTGCCGACTTATGCTTTGACTTCCCTTTCCTTCGCGCTGTAGTGCCTTCTGACACTGCAGCCGTACCAGCAGTGTCAGCCGGTATCGCAGCGCCTGCCCTGGCCGGCATCGCAGCGCCCGCCTGGGCCTGTGGCGCCATGATGGCTGACGGCGGAGACTGCAGGTTCAACAAGTGCATGGCATCGTGCGCAGTGATCCATGCATCGTCCACGATCCGTTCGAACAGTTTCAATGGGAGGCCGGCATCTGGGTAGGTATGGCTTAGCTTGGTATGCACCTCGTGCAACGCCAATCCAAAATCCGAAAGCCGCTCCATGATTTTTTCTACAACCGCGCAATCATGAGCGTTGAGTGCTTTGCCATCATCCATTATGCCCTTCGCCAAAGAGAGGGCGCGAAGAGCTTCTTGAACGGCGCTTGCCATCAGCTGCACCACTCCATTTCGACCGACGAGGAGTTCCTTCAAATCTGGCTCGAACCTGCTCGCCCGCAGTTCAATCTTGGCCCGCGCAAGACCGATCCGCTCACGGACCAGCCAGATCCTGACACTCAGTACCGAGCCGGCACGCAGCCGCAGTGCGCACCGCTCGGCTTCCCGCATCACGGGCGTTCCACTGGATAGGCTAGCGGTGGCAGCGCAGGCGGATCGCTGCCGTTCGGAGCGCCATGCCTTTTTTTCCCACCACTTAATTGCCGCCGTATGGTGGTTCTCCACATTTAAAATCAACAGCTCCTGCCGGTCCGCCTGGGAGTAGGAGTAGAGTTTATCGACCATACCTGCCGCTTTCTTGGTCTTTTTGTCCAATTTCGTGATCGTCGACAGGCCAAGTTTGTCTACTTCATTCGCGGCGTCGCACACGATCTGGCAACATCTACGCACCTTGTCGTCTGGCATAATTGTCTGCGCCTCAGCCGCAGGCAGGCTAGCGCGGTACTCCAGAATTGCTGAGGCTGCATCGACGACCCGACTGATCAGCTCCACCGCCTCCTCGGGGACGTCGGTTTTCCTGGCCGCAGCCTCGCAATCAGTCAGTTGTTGAACAAGACTGTTCATTCTGAGCTGTGTCGGACTGATATCTTCATTTGACGATGAGCTGGTGCCTTCCACCTGCGCGGTTGATAGTTGGCTACCGACCGGCGCCATGGCTTCGCCCTCAGACATGGAGGGAGAACCGCGCCGCCTTGCGGCTGCGCCACGTGGCGCTACGGTTCCGCGTGGTGGCGCAGCGGCTCCACGTGGCGGTGCGTTCAGGATTTGATCTTCGCCAATCGAGGCGCCTGGCAGACTTTCGCGGGCATCGCCTGGACCGCGCGCAACTGGAAGGGAGGAGGGCCTCCTATCGGCGTCCCCAGAGCGCATCTGCTCCACAACGGAATCGAATGACTGTCCACCTTCTCCCGCAGCAAGACTTGATTGCGAAAGGGAACTGCTCGCCCGCCCCGCGCGGCTGGCTCCAGTTTCAGCCTGCGATTTCCGTGGTCGGCCAATGCCCTTCATATTGCGTCTCCGTAGTAGGCGAGAATGTGCTGCTATTGTGCTGGCGGCTGACGAGACCAGCGGCATCTTTCGGTTAACGTCACGGTCAGCCAGACCCGCGACGGCGTAATGTTCCCGCCAAAGTGCTTCTCAGTAGCAGGCCAAGATTGGCCCGAGCTCACAGGACTTTCGCAACGTTGCCATCGATGTCCTGAGATTATCAGCGCTTCAGTCCGCCGATTTCCAGGAACAGCGAATGAAATCAGACCAACTCGGCTAGCTCCCCTTCCTAGACACGTGCCTGACGATTTTATTGAGGCGTCACTCCTCTCGTTCGCCACCGACAAAGTCACACATTTGCTTCAGAGAAGCGTGTGCGTTGCGTATCGCGCGGGAAACCATTTCGATCTATAGTTACAAAAAGTGTCGAGACGGGACCTTTGGATCCGAAGGTCAGGCACGGCCGGCCTAGATAGACCGCTTGGCTGACGATTAGCTGACGATGGGAGTTCTCACGAACAGGGCAAGAAAATCCGACCGCTTCAAGCTTTCGATATGGTGAGAAGAGGATCCGCACCGGCCTCCCAAAGCCGGCAGACCATCCCATGTTCGTACTCGCCGACCTTCTCGAAGCCAATGAGCTCACCGCGCCGGGCCGTGATGTGCAGGCGAGAGAATGGTGATGCAAAGACCGAGTTCCTGCTCGTTGCGTGCGCCCGTGGAGCCAGCAAGAATACGGTCATTGCGGTCATGCAGCACGTGGACCGTGTCTCCTGTTCGACACCACAGCATCGAGGATGCAAACGAGCTGCTGCGGCTGCCATTCGGTCGCGGCATGCGTGGACGGCGGGATTGGCCGAACAGCCGAGATCGTGGTCGACTGTTCGATGCGAGAGCAACATCCTGCAGAGCATACGTTTTTGCGCTGGCCGGTTTTTGTCAAAAGCCGTCAGGTTCTCGAAAGCTCCCGCCCTTAGCTTGATCGAGGTTAACCTTTAACACGTCGCCGCCAATGGCAAATGCCGGAGTACCTGATGATAGCAGCAATTGGGAGTGGAGTTGGCAACCTCGGGACTTCCTTGATCCGAAAGGGCCATGGGGATTCGAAATCCGAGCATTCTGGTGATGGCAAGCCGGCTGGTGGCAATGATGGCAAGCCAGCTGGTGGGAATGATGGCAAGCCAGCTGGCGGGAACGATCGGGCGGATAACCGGACCGTTTCAAATGATCAACTTCAAGACAACTCACAGTCTGCAGCACAAAGTGAAGCCTTCCAAAGTATCCTGCGATCGTTCGCGTTCCAATTCGCGAACGATGCGATGGCTGAGGCCGATGAAGCTTTGGATGACACAGAAGATGCCTGACGCGGGAAAATCCGGCGTGAGGTCATACAGGCCGTTATTGACGGCACAACTCCAACAGAAAAAGGAATGATCATGGCTGCAGTTGATAATAATAAGAAATCAGGCAATACCAATACCAGTAGCGCCGGCAATACCGATAAAACTAACAGTGGCACTCCCGGCAATACAAGCGGAGCTGATGCTACTGCTTTTCAGGCGCAAGTGCAAGAACTAACCAATGTTAGCTTGGAGGCGACGAAAAGGAGTGTCCAGTTGCGCACTCTAACGACCAATCTCCAGACCATCAAGAAGGCCGCCGACGAACGCGTTTCGTAATGTCGGAAGCGGCTTTTAGACTGCCCCTAGCGCGTCTCCTTATTGACGCGACGTAGTCCCGAAATGAGCCGCATGGCAATTGCCGTGCGGCTTCTATCCTGTTTGAGAGATGCTCTGTGGATGACGCCGTTTCCCTCCGTTTCGAAGTGCTTTCGGGGCTCTATTGCGGACTGACCGGCAAGACGGATCTTCAAACGTGTTTAATCGGCAGCGGCTTCGATGCCGATTTGGTCTTTGTCGAGCAAGGACTGGCACCGCATCATCTTCGTGTAACTCTTCTTGGCAAGTCGATCGAACTCGAGGCGCTTGCACCCGGACTCAGTATCGAGGGCAACCGGAATATCGCCGCAGGCCAGTCCGTTGTTGTGCCCCTTCCTGCCGTCCTGCTCGTAGGCGAGATGTCCATTGCTTGGTCCGTGCAGGATGCAGAGCCGCCTGGTTCGACCGGCATACCGCGCCTACCGATCGGTGTGCTCGCCATGGTCATAATCAGCTCACTCGGGATCGGCGCGCTTTCGGGCATGTTCTCCTATCTTGGCAATGCAAGTGGATCGAGCCCCAATTCACTTCGGGCTGAAGTCGCGTCCAGAACGATCAGTCACCGCGCTGACAATGAACTTACGGGGGCAGCGGCCAAAGAGCTGCAGGAGGAAGTCGATCGAGCGGGTCTTCTCGACGTCAAGATTGGCTCCGCAAAGGGTGTTGTGACCGCCGAGGGCACCGTCACGTCTGAATCGGTCATCAGCTGGCAGAAGCTTCAGCAATCGTTCGATCGTCGCACCAAGGGTACTCTAACACTGGTGAACGGAGTGCTCATCAAAGAGGAGAAGGCGCCATCCGCAATCGCGGTCGAAGCTGTGTGGCATGGGGCCCAACCGTATCTTGTCATCGACAGCGAGAAGTATTTTGTCGGGGCCATTTTAGCTGATGGATGGGTAGTCGATCGTATTGAGGACAGCCGTGTGCTGCTGAGCAGGAATGGCCGCATTGCTGCTCTCCCATATTGAAAGCTCGCAGGCCCCATCAAGCAGCACTCTATGGCCAGCCAAACATCCTGTGGCGCTCGGTGCTGACAAGCTGGCTGCGTTGGAAACATTTGCTGCCCAGCCATTTCGCGCCTGTTTGTGGCTCTCATGCAGGGTCACGCGCTGGCCAAGGCCGAGGCGCCTTCGGAGTTCGAAAGCTACGTTTCAGGGCGTAACAGCAGAGTAAGTCTCAACCGATTGCAAAGGTGTCTCGATGGCCAACGTCCTGCGTGACTTCATCAAGCGTGCGCCGGCCAGCCCGGATTTAATGGTTGCGTTGATGCTGCTTCTGGCTGTCGCGATGATGGTCATGCCTATCCCGGTCGTGGTGGTCGACGCACTGATAGGATTCAATATGGGGTTGGCCATACTGCTGATGATGGTTGCCCTGTATGTCAGTACTCCACTTGATTTTTCCTCTTTGCCCGGCGTTATTTTGATTTCCACTGTATTCCGTCTCGCGCTGACGGTCGCAACGACGCGACTGATCCTGGCCGAGGGGGAGGCCGGCAGCATTATTCATACCTTTGGCGATTTCGTCATCTCAGGCAATATCGTGGTGGGTTTCGTCATATTTCTGGTCGTCACCATGGTGCAATTCATGGTCCTCGCGAAGGGTGCCGAACGGGTGGCAGAAGTGGCGGCGCGTTTCACGCTGGATGCTCTGCCGGGCAAGCAAATGGCGGTCGACGCAGAGCTACGCAACGGCCACATCGATGCCAACGAATCCCGCCGGCGGCGCGCCGAATTGGAGAAGGAAAGCCAACTATATGGCGCGATGGACGGCGCGATGAAATTTGTGAAGGGCGATTCCATCGCCGGGCTGGTGGTTATCTGCATCAACATGCTGGGTGGAATTTCGATCGGTCTGCTCTCCAAGGGCATGTCCTTCGGCGAGGTGCTGCATCACTATACTCTGCTGACGATAGGCGATGCATTGATATCGCAGATTCCGGCCCTTCTGCTCTCCATTACTGCGGCGACCATCGTCACCCGTGTGACTGGGACGGCGAGGATCAACCTCGGTACCGAAATGGTCAGTCAGCTCACGGCCAGTACTCGAGCCTTGCGGCTGGCGGCCGGCGTCCTGGTCGTGATGGGGTTCGTTCCTGGGTTTCCCCTCCCCGTCTTTCTGATGCTGGCCGCAGTGTTCGCTGCGGTAAGCATTGTCAAGGCTGATGTGCTGGGCGCCGGCACTGCCGATGCGAAAGATGGAACTGCAGCGGAGCCTAAGCAAGCCGCGCCTGCGAAGGAATTCCCGATCGCATTTTTTTTAGCGCCAAATCTTATGCAGGCGATCGATCAAGCCGAATTGCAAAAACATATTGGGCGCGTTTCGCTCCTGGTCACAGCCGATCTGGGCATTATCGTTCCCCGCATCCCTGTCTTGGTTGACGAGCAGCTGCCTACATCGCAATTCCGGATAGATGTCGAGGGCGTGCCAGTCGAACAGGACGCGATAGATCCAAGCCAGATGACGCTCCGAGCCGATGTAGCGCACGTCGACTCGAGCGGTATCCCCCTTAGGCGTGAGCCGAAAACGGACAGACTCCCGGTCGAACATACCCCTGCACAGGCCCTTACGGGCGCCGGCACGGAGCATTGGGCTCCCGGCGAACTCCTCGCCTTGCGCGTCCATGCAACGTTGACCCGCTACGCACCGCGATTGGTGGGCATCCAAGAGACCCGACATTTCCTGGGCCGAATGGAGCAGGAATATTCTGATCTTGTGAAAGAGGTGCTGCGCACGACGCCGATTCCTCGGATTGCCGATGTTCTGCGCCGCCTCCTGGAGGAAGGTATCCCAATCCGCCACACCCGTCTCGTGTTGGAGGCATTGGCCGAATGGAGCGAGCGTGAGCAAAACGTTGCCCTGCTGACGGAATATGTCCGTTCTGGTTTGAAGCGACAGATCTGCCACCGCTATGCCAACACCGAGGGCATCGTGTCCGCCCTGGTCGTCGAACGCGAGAGCGAGGATGTGATGCGTGGCGCGGTTCGAGATTCGGATGCAGGCCCCTATCTCGCACTGGAGGATCGGCAAAGCGAAGCGATGCTATCACAGATACGTCAGGTCCTTTCGAACACAGAACCGGGTCAAACCCGCCCTATTCTGTTGACGTCAATGGATGTCCGACGTTTCGTCCGCGGCTTTCTGACGCGAAACGGGATCGATCTCGCCGTGCTGTCTTATCAAGACCTCGCCTCCGACTTTACAATTCGCCCGGCAGGATCCGTCAAACTCCCGCACGGATCGAACAGCGGATTGTTAGAGTAGTTCCACCTTTCCTAACTGAACGCGACCCGCCTCCCTGATAACCGAGAGATAATATGAAATTTGTTAGAAATACAGTTTCTCCATCGCCTATGTTTCTGCGCCGGAGCTCACTTCTTTTTGCCGTACTCGCCATTCTGCCTTTGGGCGGTTGCGCCAGCTGGCAAAAGCCCGCTCTTTCCGTGCAGGAGACATCTTCCCCAGAGTTGCTCAGCGCCGATCAAATCGATCCGGCTATGCGCGAACGCATTTTGCGCGAAGTTGGTCAGGATGTTCAAGAGCGGGCTTTGCGGGATGAGGTGAAGCAGCACCCGGACAATGTTGATGCGGCGATACGGCTTACAAAAGCCTTGGTGGCCCAGAAGCGCCCGCACGAAGCGGTTGAGGTGCTCGACAGCGTCTTGGTTGCAGCCCCAGCAAACGTACGTGCATTGAATGCGAAGGGCGTGATCTTGGACATTGAGGGGCGGCATGACGCGGCACAGGCCCTGTATCGGCGAGCTCTCGAAACCGAGCCAGGGAATCAGATGGTGCAGCATAACTTCAATCTGTCGCTTGCCTTAACGGCAAGTCCGAACAGCCAAGGTTAGCACGATCGCAATAGGTGGGCACAGCGCATGTGCAGCCTATTCCCCGGCTCGAGACGCGCTCGGCTCCCATCATAGATGGCCTCTGAAGAGAGCCATATCTGCGCAAAGCTGTTGCTCCAGATCTGGCCGGCAGAGGTCGGCAGGAGAGCCGGATGACATCTCTCGGCCACCCGCAAGGCCATCCGCCTCGCTTCGTTGCCAGAGCGCCTTCGTGGTTGCCACGCGAGATACGCTCAGGATGGATTTGATTAATTCACGCGCGAATGCCTGCCTCTAACTTGGGGCAGGCGCGACCGCTCCCATAATGCAATACGCTGCCTCTAGGCCGATGGACGATGACGGGATACTTCCCCGAGACTTCAATGGTGGGGAGCAGCGCACCCGTCGATCCATTTGCTTTCAGCGTCAACCGCCACTATGTAGCGACACTTCGCCCGACTGTGTTTCAAGCTGCCCGGAGAAGTTTATGACAGAAGAAGCCCACAACACCGACATCCTCATCGAGCTCACTGCCGAGGTTGTATCAGCCTACGTCTCCAACAACCCCGTCCCGGCGGGGGAGCTTCCTGCCCTGATCGCCCAAGTGCACGGGGCTCTAAAAGGCACGGCCGGACTAATACCGGCAGAAGAGCCTGTGCCTGTGAAAAAACCTGCTGTCCCGATCAAAAAGTCGATCGAACCGGACTACATCATTAGCCTTGAAGACGGCAAGAAATTCAAATCGCTAAAGCGCCATCTGTCGACGCACTATGGTCTGACCCCGGACGAATATCGCGCCAAATGGGGTCTGCCGTCGGATTATCCGATGGTGGCGCCGAATTACGCCGCTACGCGCTCCGCCTTGGCCAAGACCATCGGACTCGGCCGCAAACCGAAAGAGCCGGAAGCCCCGGTGCCGGCGCCGGCGAAACGGACCCGCAAAAAGGTCGCAGCCTAAATCCGTATCAACAGTCGTTCGGGACGCGCGGCAGCCGTAGGCCCAATCTGCGCGGAATCAAAAGGCGGGGACGAGCCCCGCCTTTCCCGTCCAAGAGCCTCATTCCAGAGGAATTCGCGACGGCTCCAGCAATCGCTGCCGCGGCATTACCTGGTTGCATGCTCCGGCCGGGTTTCGAGCCGGTCAATGCGTTCGGAGTATGCCGCATCCTTGCCGCACGCGTTAGCCAGCCTTGCTGAGGCTGCCTGCAGAGGACTTGCCGGTGCGGCGATCCTGTTCGACCTCGTAGTTTATCTTCTGGCCCTCATTAAGGGTCGACAGGCCCGCTCGTTCAACAGCGGAAATGTGGACAAAGACATCCTGACCGCCGTTGTCGGGCTGAATAAAACCAAAACCCTTGGTGCTGTTGAACCACTTCACCGTTCCAGTCGCCATATATCCATTCCTTTGTAACAAGTCGCAACTTAGGCAGGCCATTCACGCCAGCCTGATTTGTACACGAGACTTTAGGCGCAGCAAAATCGGAAAATTGCAAGGCCCACTCGACCGCCTGATCTCCAGCAGCACCTGCCACACATGCGAGGCGCGTGCCAGACGAGGCGTATGCCAGACGTTTCGTCGTGCGCTGTCGCTCAAACGTCGACAGAAACAATGACCCAACCCTGCAAACTCGGCACATCTTGTGGACGTGCTTGGGTCGCTGCTCGACCGCAATACCCGCTCCTGACCGATATCGTCGGCCAAAATGACGATGTTTTTGTCATCAGACCGAAAGATCAGGCGCGCAGCGACACTGCACACTCAAACCGAGACCCGCGAACCTCGATTAGCTTCGGCCTGCTACGAAGCGCGGTTGCCTGCTTCTGAGGCGGGCCATTGTCGGTTTGAATCAACTGTCGGGTTCGGAACCCCAGACTGTCGGCAAGTTGACAATGCGCGTTCAGACGGCACAAACCACCCGATCGCTTGTGAGCGAGATGGTTTGGCAGATTGAGCAAGGGCGGGACTCAGCTATGCCGCCCAGGCTGCTGACAAGGCCAAAGCAGCGTAGGTGCGGAGTGAAATCCAAGGTCCACATGGGTCGTCGCGCGTCCCGTGCGCCTGGGAAGGCGCCGGCCCGGCCAAGCTTTTCCCAGATCGTCCGGATGACGCAAGCTTCGCTGAGCGTCAATGAACGTTCGGGCGATGACCAGGCGTCGTGCGTTGCAATCTGGACGGTCCAGGATATCCCAGCCCGCTTGGCTGGCCACACTTGAAGCTCCAGCATACCGGCTGGCACAGGCCAATTGGACTCTGCGCTGCCCTCAATGCGCTGGTGGCACGGTCAATGCTTGTCTATCGATCCGGCCGCCCATGCGTGATGCTGTCGGTCGACGTTCGCAAACCAGACCCTCGGCGAACCCAGCGAAGGGGCTCGCCGGTACGACGAGGGACCTTACCTCTTTATGCGCGGCATCATTGTCGAGGATGACATGTTGCCTTACACGTCGTCCCCTCGCGCTCGGGGCTTTGAGGGGCGGATGAAGTCCTGATGGCGGTGGCACTGCTGCATGTTTGCGTAAGACCCATCAGTCACGATCGCGTTGTCCTTCGATGTCGCGGTGCTGATAGGCGGGCAGATCGGTGTGCGCGGCGCCCGCCAAAGGATCGTCGTCACGCCGGAGGAGGCGAGCGCCGTAGCCGGCGCGCCGGCGAAAGGCGCTTTCTGTCGGATGCCCGACAATGTCGGATATCGCAAGTATCAAGGTTGGATCAAACCTTGCAAATCGGGGCTTTCTTACTTGGCACGGCGCATGCTCAGGTATCCGCAAACACCCAATGGATAACGAGCAGACTTCCCATGGCCCCACCAAAATACTGCCGAACGTTCCCCGGACGCATCCAAAGATGAGGCCCGCGTCAGGCCCGGCAACACGCTGACGGCTCATCTGGCTCGGCGTCGCGTGCCGATCCACTTTCTCCCAATAGGCGTCGGGAGACATAGAGCCTTCAAAATGAGGAACAAATCACTTTGCCAGGAACCCAGCCCATAATCCCACTCTCCCTATCAGAACTACCAAGCAAGCCCCGCACTCACGGGCTTCGCAGGACGTCCGTTGCGACCGAGTTGGGCGGCGCGAGGACGGCTCCGGTCCCCGTCGCATGGGAGGACGGCAAGGCGACGGATTTCGTGCTCGACAACGGCATGGAGGTGGTCGTCATTCCCAACCACCGGGCGCCGATCGTCAGCCACATGGTGTGGTACAAGATCGGCAGCGCCGACGAGCCGCCGGGCAAATCCGGCATTGCCCATTTTTTTCGAGCATCTGATGTTCAAGGCGACGACCAACCATGCGGCCGGCGAATTCGACCGCGCAGTGTTCGAGATCGGCGGCTCGCAAAATGCCTTCACCTCCTCCGACTACACCGCCTTCTATCAGACAGTGGCGCCGTCGGCGCTCGAGCTGATGATGAGCTTCGAGGCCGACCGAATGCGAAACCTCATCCTCACCGACGATGTCGTCAAGACCGAGCGCGACGTGGTCATCGAGGAGCGCCGCTCAAGCACCGACACCAACCCGCAGGACGTGCTCCATGAGGAGATCGACGCGACGCTGTGGCAGAACCAGCCCTATCGCATCCCGATCATCGGCTGGATGCAGGAGATCGAGCAGCTGAACCGCGTCGACGCCACCGCCTTCTATGAAAAATACTACTGGCCCAACAACTCCGTGCTGATCGTGGCCGGCGATGTCGAGCCGGAGACGGTGAAGGTGCTGGCCGAGAAGACCTATGGCAAGGTGGCGCGCGGGCCCGACCTGCCGCCGCGCATCCGGCCGGTTGAGCCCGAGCAGAACACCAGGCGCACCGTCACGCTCTCCGACGCCCGCGTCAGCGTGCCCAGTTTTTCGACGCAGTGGGTGGTGCCGTCTTACCATACCGCCAAGCCGGGCGAGGCCGAAGCGCTCGACCTGCTGTCCGAAATCCTCGGCGGCGGTAACCGCAGCCGGCTCTACCAGGCGCTCGCTGTCCAGCAAGGTATCGCTTCCAGCGCCTGCGCCTATTTCCAGGGCACCATGCTCGACGACACCAGGTTCGCCATCTATGGCGCGCCGCGCGGCGATGCCAAGCTGGCCGATCTCGAAGCGGCGGCCGCTGCCGAAGTCGCTCGCATTGCCAAGGATGGTGTCAGCAGCGAGGAACTGGGCAAGGCCAAGGAGCGCTTTGTGCGCGATATGATCTTTGCCGAAGACGACCAGGACGACCTCGCCTGCATATACGGCTCGACGCTGGCCACCGGCGGCACCGTGAAAGATGTCGAGGAACGGCCGTCTCGCATCCGCAGGGTTACCGCCGCGCAAATCAAAGCAGTTGCCGCCCGCTATCTCGCGTTCGACCGTTCGACCACGGGCTATCTCTTGCCCAAGACGGAGAATGAAGAGATGACGCTCGGCGCTCAGCCCCATGCTGCGATGAACATCCAGGAGGTGAAGTCCGAAAAGGGCATGATCGCCTGGCTGGTGGAGGACCACACAGTGGAAATCGTCAACATCGGCTTTGCCTTCAACGGCGGCATCACGCAGGACCCGGTCGGGAAGGAGGGGATGGCCAATCTGATGGCCGGCCTGTTCATCGAAGGCGCCGGTAATTACGACAGCGATGCCTTCCAGATGAAGCTCGACGATGCCGGCGCCGAGATGGGTTTGGAGGCGCAAAGACACTACATCTGCGGATCGGTGTGCATGCTTCCCAAACAGCAGGACGCCGCGTTCGGCCTGCTTCGGCTCGCACTCAACGCGCCGCGCTTCGACCAGGGGCCGATCGATCGCGTCCGCGCCGAGATTGTCTCCGACATCGTCGGCAGCGAGCGCGACCCTGACGCAATCGCTCAGCGCAAATGGCTGCGCGCGATCTATGGCACGCATCCTTTTTCGAGGCCGGGAGAAGGCACAAAAGAGAGCCTGGCCGGCATCACGCCGTCCGACCTCCTCGCCTTCCACAAGGCGATTTTCGCTCGCGACGGGCTCCATATTGCCGTGGTCGGTGACATTGATGCAAACACGCTGAGGGAAAGGCTCGACCAGCTGTTTGGTGACTTGCCTGAGCAACAAACCCTCGCCCCCGTCGCCGATGTCGTACCGAAGCTCGGCCAACTGGTGGAGGAGAACTGCGACCTGCCGCAGACTTCGCTGCGATTGGCCTGGCCTGGCGTGAAGCGTAGCGCGCCGGATCACTTCGCCACCGTGCTGATGAATGACATCCTCGGCGGCTCGGGCATGACTTCCCGCCTTTTCGAGGAGGTGCGCGAAAAACGCGGCCTTGCCTATCACGTCAGCTCTGAACTGACCCTTGACAAGCTTCTGGTTACGACAGAGACACGCTCGGACTGCGCCGCCCAAACGCTGAGCATCGTGCGAGATGTGGTAAAGCAGATGGCGCAGCAAGGACCGACCGGGGCCGAGCTCAAGGCGGCGAAGAAGCACCTGATCGGCACCTATGCCATTGACCGTCTGGGCTCGACCAGCTCGATTGCAGACCGGCTCCTGGATTTGCAGATTCACAAGGCCGACGTCGACTACAACCAGCGTCGCGCCCGCAGCATCGGTCGGGTGACGCTCAAACAGGTCAAGGCGGCGGCCAAGAAGCTGCTTTCGGCCGAGCCCGCCATTTTGGTGGTCGGCCGCCGCTGGGCGGCAAGGATGAGTAAAGAAACTCATCTCGCCTTCCTTCTTCCTTGGGGCTTCTCGTGGGAAGAGCGAATATGGAGGCCGGTGGGCCAAGCAGATCATGCAGACCCGCGGAGTCGTTTCGCGGGCCTTGCGCGGCATTGGCGGTCCAGGCGGGCCTCTCGCCGAAACGGCGCTCCTCAGCATGTATGCCGCCTTTTGCAGAATACACTCGCACGCCACCAGCAGGCAGCGGGTGGATGAAGCAAACATCCGGCTGCTCAATCCATCAACTGATGAACCGCGGGCACTCAAACTAACGGAACTGTTGTCGTATGTTTGGTCTACCAGCTGCTTTGCCGAGGCCCTAGGACGAACCCGCTGGTGCAGAATACACACCGACGGCCTGTCGACCTGGATGTTCGCTGCGTTGAGGAGGAATCCGGTATTGCCCCTGTGCCTGCCGATGATCCGCCGTCTGAAATCCCCGCACCTGTTTGGAGCCATCGACCGCCTGCCGGCACTCGGCAGACCGGTTGGCAATAAGACGTTCGAGGTCGTCAATCCGTCGACCGGCGAAGTTTTGGCAGAGCTTCCCGATATGGGCGTGGAGGAGACACGTGCTGCGGTAGACAAGGCCTATGTTGCGCAGTCGGGATGGGCCGCGTTGACTGCCCGAGAGCGTAGCGACGTTCTTTGGCGATGGCATCAGCTGATCATCGACCATGCAGGCGATCTCGCCGCGATTCTGACTGCGGAAATGGGCAAGCCGCTTGCCGAAGCCATGTCAGAGGTATCGCATGCGGCGGCGTATCTGCAATGGTATGCCGAGGAGGCCAATCGCGTCTATGGCGAGACGATCTCGGCACGCTCGACAGACCGCCGAATGCTAGTGATCAAGCAGCCCATCGGCGTTGTTGGCACGATCACGCCATGGAATTTCCCGGCCTCCATGGTGGCGCGCAAAATCTCGCCGGCCTTGGCTGCGGGCTGCACGATCGTGCTCAAGCCCGCTGAACAGACGCCGCTCGTGGCTGGCGCAATGTTCGCCCTTGCCCATCAGGCCGGCTTTCCCGATGGCGTGGTCAACCTGATCTATGCGTCCGAAGGTGATCGCGTCGGCCGTGAACTCTGCACCAATTCCAAGATCCGCAAGATCAGCTTCACCGGTTCGACCGAGGTCGGGCGGCTGCTGATGCGTCAGTGCTCTGACCAGATCAAGAAGGTTAGCCTTGAGCTCGGCGGCAACGCACCTTTCATCATCTTCGATGATGCCGACATCGACGCTGCTGTTGACGGTGCGATCCAGGCGAAGTTTCGCAATGCCGGCCAGACCTGCGTTTCGGCGAACCGTATTTACGTCCAATCGAGCGTTCACGATGAGTTCGTCAAGAAATTCGTGGAGAAAGTCCGGCACTTGTCGGTTGGCGACGGATTCGATGCCGGAGTGGACATCGGACCGCTCATCGACAGGCATGCTCTGGCCAAGATAGAGTCTCACATCGCAGATGCCATTGCGAAAGGCGGCACAATACGATGCGGGGGCCAACGTATCGGCAAGAATGGCACGTTTTTCAAACCCACGGTCCTCACCGAGATTTCCAGCGTCATGGCAGTCGCGCAAGAGGAGACATTCGGGCCGCTGGCGCCGATCATTCGCTTCAACGATGCGGATCAGGTCGTGCGCGAGGCCAATGACACGATTTACGGCCTCGCCGCATACTTCTATGCCTCCAACATGAAGCGGGTCTGGCGTGTGGCAGAGGCTCTGGAATATGGCATGGTTGGCATAAACACGGGACGCATGTCCTCGGAGGCGGCACCGTTTGGCGGCATGAAGCAATCCGGCATCGGGCGGGAGGGTTCCCGCCATGGCCTCGAGGACTATCTGGAAATGAAATATCTCTGCATGGGCGGGATTTGAAACCTGCTGCACTGTCTCTCCGCCCACCGGCCGCCCACCGGGGGCGGCCTGCGGTCAATGCCGCCACCTAATTTGAAGTTCCTAACGCCGTTGACCTGAAACACGGATGCCCGGCAGGAGACTGAGCTCGCTGCCGGGCCGGACATGCCTTGGGAGGGCATAAGTCAGCGCTCCTAGGGCCGATGGGGCCACTCAGTTCGTGCGCCTTTTGCCGATTGCGTTGCATGTGCCGTGCCAAGCAAAAAAGCATTGATAAACCGCCGATGGATCAGCTTTTGCCCTGTTGCGCACTCTACATTGTGGGATATGCGACAATGCCCAAGCGGTTGGATCGTCGTGTTGCAGACCCCCAGACGGGTCATGATTGCTATTCTTAGGACAGTGCGCAGCAAGCGCTACCCGCTGTACTACAGGCCCACCATTTCCATAATCAAGCGGTGAGTGCGATGTCTGACCGAGCTGTCGGTCCAGGGGACAGTGTGAGGTCTCAAATCCCTCCATATTGTTGCACCCGCCGGTCCAACAGGACTGCAGGTCCGGACTCAAAGGATCTTGGCTGCTATGGCGACATTGCGGTGCACGCCGCTTTCCGACCACTGATGTGGGTTCAGGTCGAGGCCGGCCCTAATGAACCACCGCCTTGGCAACTTCACCGATGTCATTGTGGCGTCGGCCGACGCCTGACCAGAGCGTACCCGCAAGGCGCCATGCAGATCTGTCGGCGGGCGAACTGTTGGTGACGGGTCAGCTGCGAGCGAACGTTCATCCACTGACGCACAGCGCGGACTGTCGCATTTCAAACTAGGAAATCTCTGTAGCCACCATTCATGAGCGCGCGGCCACGCGAGACGGCCCGACGGATGCGGTCGCGCAGATGATCGCGAGGATCCGCCCAGTCGGCATGGACGCGCCGTTGACCGATGAGAACTTCGGCGAGCTCGCGATGTGGTGCTCCGGCGAGCGAACCGTCGAGCGCACGAAGAACGAAGGACAAACGGACGCCGCGCTTTTCCGGCGCAAACAAGCGGGGGGGCAAATGTTGCCCTAGACTGAGAGCATTGAGGCACTCCAGTCCCCTCAGTCGATGCTTTAAAAGCACCGCGGGCCAGATGGCTTGCGTATGCAGGCAAACAGGGTGGAGGATATTCGCGCCCGAGACGGCGAGCTGCAGCGCGTGGTCCGCATTGCGAAGAAGAACATGCTGGCTCTTGTCGGGCGCCTGCAGGACGGTTGCACGACAGGGCAATGCCGAGAGTTCGAACGGCGGTGTCGGCGACGAGGCAGGCAACCGTTCCGCAATGAGCGGCAGCACATGGACGCACCAGAGCGGACACCAGAATACGACCGAAGCGCGGCCACAAGACTCCGCGAAACAGAACACCCCAGCGTGACAGGTCGCCGGCCGACGCGACCATATCGAGAAAGGGTCGGAGAGACCAAGTCTTGCAATGCTGGCGCGCAGCGGTCAGATCGCGCTGGAACGCCGGGTTGCGGCGTAAGAACTCCCAAGCCCACTCCCGCAGCGTCAGGCCAGCGGTGTAGTCGTATGATCTTTCATCCCGCCAATCGGCCTGATCCGCGCCAGTCAGGAGATTCATGACTGACACCCCCTGCCCGCGCCTGCGTGCGTAGAAACATTATGCCACTTCGCAAAGCACCGGCGAAGGCAGCAGACGTCGAAGGCACCTTTTTGTTGAAGCGTCAGCCATCGCCACTGTCGGCGACAGAAGATGTGCGCAAATTGCCACCAGACCGTTGAACCCGCACAGTGACGGCCAGCGCGACCTGAGCACGCCGAGGGAATTGATTCCGTCACCGTCATCGGCTCCTGCGTCCCATCCAGACGTCCCTTGAAGGCGCAGAAGCGCGGCAGTGGATGGAGCTGCCTGTCGGCAAGTTTTCGTAGCGGCGGCGCCATAGGCACGGTCATCGGAGGGTCTCCTGCGGCAAGTTTTCGCCATTGGAGGCCAATCTCCCCGCTATGGCAGCCTGTGCAGTTGCACAGGTGAAGCGGACCAATCAGGGGGGAGCTATGGCGGAAACTGGGTGATGACGGTTTGAGGAGAGCGGCGTATCGAGGCGGGTGATGAAGCCTGCCAGTACCTCTCAAGGAGAGCGATACGCCATGAACGAGACTATCAACATTGTTCGCCTTCGTCAGCCCGACGAAATCGGTGATACCTGACGGATGTACTTCGCAGCGGCGCGCGCAAATTGCTTGCGCAGGCGATCGAGATGGAAGCCGAGGCGTATGCTAAGGCGGTCGACTGCCTGACGAAGGATCAGAATGCGTTCCTGGCGTTTTACGATTTCCCCGCCGAACACTGGGATCATCTGCGAAGGTCCAATCCCATCGAAAGCGTCTTTGCGACCGTTCGCCACCGCACGGTGCGTACCAAGGGCTCGCTATCCTCGAAAACCGCCCAGCTGATGGTCTTCAAGCTGGTCATGGCCGCGGCCAGGACGTGGCGACGATTGAAAGGACAAAATCAGTTGCCGAAACTCATCGCAGGTGCCAGGTTCCTGGACGGAATCGAGGTCATCGAAACGAAGCCGCAGAGCGCCGCTTGATCAGCCTCGTCACCCAAATTCCAGCATAGCTCCATCGGAACTGCCAGCCTTCCTTGCCAATCAGGCGCAGATCAGCGCTGACGATACCGAGGACGGCGACGGCGATCACCTCCAGGCCGCCGAGTAACGACCCTCAAAACACCGCCCTGGGCCCGGCCGTCCCATCGGGCCTTTTCTGTTTCTGGACAAAGAGCAAACATACGTCCGCAAGCGACATTTACGAGAATGCCCCACTCGGGAGCCTGATCAACTATGGTGATCGTGCCCCCAAACAGCTTGCCCGACAGGACCTTCTCATGAACGCCCTTCCCGCACGAGCCGCCGGCATTCCGGCTGGCTTCCTCGATCAGACCGCGTCCGACCGGACCAGCCGCGCCACCCGGATTCTGCATGCCGCCGACCAGATCACGCCCTTCCTCGAACGGGGTCGGCCGATCGGCGCGAATGCAAGGGAGCGGGCTTTGCAAAGACCGGCAAGGCAGAATGGGATTTCTGGGAACTGGTCGAGGCCAGCCTGAACCGGTATCTTGTGCCTGCCCTCGGGAGTCGCTCTATCCCCCATGTGACCGACACCGACATTGCTAACATCACCAAGAAGATCGTCGCCGGGGGTCACCCGCAAGCGGCTAACACGGCCTTCTGGTATATGCGGGCATTTTCAACTGGTGTCGCAAACCGCCGCAACGGCTCATCGCGGTTTCCCCGCGAGGAATTGGAAAATCCGGCCCCGATCGTCAAGCGCAAGCGAGTGATGAACGATGCCGAACTGGCGGCTATCCGGTGTCGCAAACCGCCGCAACGGCTCGTCGCGGTTTCCCCGCGAGGGATTGGAAAATCCGGCCCTGATCGTCAAGCGCAAGCGAGTGGTGAACGATGCCGAACTGGCGGCTATATGGACGGGCTGTGAGCCCGAACCGGGCGATATCGGCTATTCGTTCGGCTCCATCGTCAAGCTGCTCATGCTGACCGGACAGAGGCGTACGGAAGTTGCCGCGATGCGTTGGTCTGAACTCAACCTTGAAGCCGGAACATGGGACCTATCGGCGGACCGCACGAAGAACGAAGAGCCTACGCTTATTCCGCTGTCCACACTGGCGGTGTCGGTCCCCCAGTCGGTACCGAAGACCAATGACACGTTTCTTTTCCCTGCGAGGGGCAACGGCTTTGGAGAACTGGACCCTTCACGATCTGCGCAGGACGCTCGCGACAAATCTCGGCAGGCGGCAGGTATTGCCACACGTCATCGAGCACATACTGAATCACAAGGCAGCGTCCCTGACAGACATAAGCGAAATCTACAATCTCTATACCTACGTCAAGCAAAAGCGCGAGGCGTTGCAGATGTGGTCAAATCACATCGAATGGCTGATCAAGCAGGCTGCGGAAATGGACGCTCTGGCGGCGTAGCTGCTGGCATGGGCGGAAGATGCGGCGCAACAATCGTCAGCGCCTCATCGAATTGGAGATCATGCTTGACCAGCAAATGTGCGGCCAATGCTTCGATGGCCGACCAGTGATCGAGTACTAGCCGGGCCGTGCGATCTTCGATCCGCCCCCAATCGGGGCGGCGCGGCATCAGGAACCGCAACTCACGATAGATTCGCTCGGCATTCGCGTAGTCGCCGCTCCCCTCATTCTCGTCGGACGCATTCATCGCCATATCGAACGGGTCCAGATAGCCTTTGAATGCGGATTCTGCAAAAGGACCTGCCAGATACGCAACTATCTGCCGGATCGCACCATCGCGTTCGAAATATCGATCAAAATCGTCCTGGAAAATCGGCTTTCGCTTCGAGGTGAATCCTTGCGCTGAATAAAAACACTTGCTCATGACAACACCAAGGTAATCTCCGTCACCGGGGTCGGGGTAAATACTAACACTTGAGAAAGCAGGGAATTCACGGTCGTCGTCGAACACCTGACGCATCAAAACGATGGCGGCCACCGCGTGCCCGGCTTCGTGGTGCGCCACAGGCGCGAGAGGTTGGGAGGCTACATTCATGCGGTGCGGCTCTCAGGTCTAGTTTGCATAGGACCGCAACCGTCGTGCCAACTGGGAAAATCGTTTCGGACAATGCGATCGCTCCGATAGCGTTGTGTCTCCTGTCTGACATGGTTGGGAAGTCGACACGCGCCCGTCGCAATGCGGTCGACCTTCCGCGCGAGTTGGGTGACCCGTGAAGGCGGCCGACCAGGACGATGTTGCGCTGATCGGCGACGAAGGCGCCGCCGGGGCGAGATCGCGCATCAGGGGTTCGGTGACCGGCGTGTCGGCGAAGTCGAAGTCGTCGATGTCCTTGGCCAGCGGCAACTTGGCGACGGCGAACTGGTATTTGATGGAGCGGGCCTGCTTCTCCGATATCTCGGCCTGCAAGAGATCACCGACAATCCTGGGCGGCTCGTGCTGTCGCTTGATGGCGACGCCCATGATCTCGTCATAGGCGCTGCGCATTCCGTAGAGCTTCAGCGCTCCCATCAGTTCCAGTACCTCGGTGCGTTCCATGGCTGTTTGTCCTCCTGAGACTGTCATAGCGGGCGCAGTCGGCGACCGGCTCGTGAGCCAGCGTCAGGGCCTGGGGAATGGAAAGGATCGTGCCCGCCGCCGGATCGCGGCTGCGGGCCAGGATGTTGAGGATCACCGCCGCCGAACAGACGCCATGCTCGAGCGCTTCCTGGCAGGCGCTCTCGACCGCGCTCAATCCGTCGGTCAGAACGCAGGTGAGGATCGACACCATCTGCCGGTCGCCGTCATCGGCCGCCCCTAGCTTGCGGCGCACCTTCTCCATGGCTGATGGCAGAACCCATTCCCGGAAAGGCGCGCCGTTGCGCAGGCCGTTCGGTTTGCGGGCCAGCACCGGCACGTAGTGCCAGGGATCGTAGACGACCTCGTTGCGGCCGAAAGAGCGTGCGTGCTCGCCGACGACCGCGCCATCCTGGCGGATGACGATGCGGTCGGCATAAGCATGGATCTCGACCGGCCGACCGACGGCGCTCGACAGCACCGAGTATTTGTTGTTGTCGAAGCGCAGCGTGCAGGTCTTCGACACCGACGCGGGAATGCAATGGTAGCCGTCGAAGCGACCGGCATAGGGAATGAAGCTGGCGCGTTCTTCTTCGAATACGTCCCAGATCGTGCGCTCACCCTGTTCGGGATGCCGACGCGCCTTGGCATTGGGCAACGCATTTGTCGGCCAGCCAGCCGTTGAGATCCTCCAACGTCTTGAAGCGCAGCCTCGGTGTGAAGAAGCGCTCGCGCACCAGCCCGACCTGGTTCTCGACTTGCCCCTTCTCCCAGCCCGCCGCCGGTGTGCAGGCCTCCGGCTCGACAAGGTAATGCCCCGCACATCTGCGCAAAGCGGCGGTTGTAGCGGCGATCCCTGCCGATGAAGATCGCGTCCACCGCCGTCTTCATGTTGTCGTAGATGCCGCGCGTGCAGGCGCCACGGAAGAAGGCGAACGCCCGGTCATGCGCGTCGAACACCATCTCCTGCGTCTCGCGCGGATAGGCCCTCACGAAGAACATGCGGCTGTGGCAGAGCCGCATGTGCGCGACCTTCACTGTCACCGTCATGCCGTCGAGCAGGACGATCTCGTGACTCCAGTCGAACTGGTAGGCCTCGCCAGGTGCAAAACTCAGCGGAATGTAGGCCTCGGCCACGGCGCTGCCGCGTTCCGCCGCCCAGCTCTGAGCATGCCGCCACCCCGAACTGTAGCTGCCGTCATAGCCGAGGCCGCGAAGCTCCTCGAAAATACGGATCAGCGTCAGCCGCTCCCGCTGCGGCTTGGCCGCATTCGCCGACAGCAGCCGGTCCAGCGTCTCACGCCAAGCTCCCATGCGGGGATAGGGCTGGTGCTTGCGCTCGTAGCGGAACTCCGTCTCCTCAGAACGCAGGACCTTGCGCACCACCTTGCGCGAGATCTTCAGCTCACGGCAGATCGCTTTGATCGACTTCCCCTGGACCAGCGACAGCCGACGTATCTTTGCAATCGTCTCCAAAACCAACATCCAAAACACAAACGCCTCCGATCAAACCGGAGGCATCTTGATGACCCCATCGTTAAGGGGTCCCGTTTGGACGAAAATCACCCCTTAAACAGGGTCCTCATCCACGAAAAATCAATGCACTACCTTCCAAAGCTGAGAGAGATCGCCACCGACCGCTTTGAAGGGGCTTTCGGCGGTCTCGTCAGCGAGGTTGTGGCATGAAGAAACATCAATCCACCGCATTGGGCCGAAGCATGCCACGGGCTCATGCCGCGGAGAGCGGGAAGATATTCTTGAAAGAAGCGGTCTCCGACATCAATACCGACAGGATCGGCAGTTTTCTCACGTCACTTGAGGTCGAGCGTGGCAGTTGCGACCCGCAATGCAAGGCTGGCGGCGATGCATACCTTTGCGCGGTCCCTGATCTCGGAGCACCCCGAATATATGGATACGCTGCAACTGGTGGTGACACTTCCCTTCAAGAGGGCGCGCGGGTGGCACCTGTCGAATATCTCGAAGGGCCCGGAAAATCAAGAGCGTCCTGGCGCGTATTGACCGCCGCACGCCTCTGGACAGCGGGATTACGCGCTGTTCTCGCTGATGTTCAATACGGATGCACGAGTTCAGGAAATCCTGAAACTTCGAATTTTGACCTTCGTCTGGTATCGCCCTGTCCCGCCGAGCAAAGGGGCTTTCTCAACGACCGCGGCACACCGCTGACCCGGTTCGGTGTTCGATACTTGCTGCGCAAACATTTTGATATGGCTGCGGGGGAAGGAACCACCCTGGCGGAAAAAGCATCCATCACCGCTCTTTGCGGCACACGACGGCCATCCACCTTGTCAAGGCGGGTGTTGACATCGCCACCATCAGTCAATGGCTAGCCACTCGGGGCTGAACGTAACGTGCGCTACGCCCGGGCCGGTATCGATATGAAGCGGCAAGCGCTCGAACAAGTCTTTCCCGACGTGATGTCATCGGCAAAAGATCAGACAATCATCGCTATGATGGCGGGATGTTACGCTGGCTGCAGCGCTTGTAGACGCTCAGTTATGTGGAGTTGTATCGTGGGAAGTCGCGCGTCTGTGGGCTCTTGCGTTGTCAGCTCCACATCTCTCCGCAGTGCACGTTGTCGCTGTCGAAGAGCCGTCTGTTCATGACTTCGTGCTGGCACGGCAAGGATTGTCCATATTGTGGGCGTCTTGCGCTTGCCGAGCTTGTCCGAAATCCAGCGCCGGATCAGGCGTGAACACTGTTGCGTAGTTCGTCAGCCAGAGCGCGGAGAACGTCGGCGCTCCCTTCCAGCGCCGTAAAAGCGTAGGGATTGAGGAACTGTCGGCCCCAGAACAGATTGCGATCTGTGCCGGATAGCGCAGCTTCCTCGCTGACACGCGGCCAATTCTCCGCAATGCATCGGAGCTGGCCTTCAACAATCGCAAGAGCTTCCGGCGCGCTGAGCAGGAAGTGATGCGCGGCTTCAAGGCACGACGCGATCCGGCTCATGCGGTTATTGCCGCTGATGAGCATGGCCTGGCTGGCCTCCTGGCCACTGCGGGCCTGCGGACAAATATCGTAAGCAGGCGTGAGGGTGAGCTTAGCCCCGTCCCAGAATGCCGCATGGTTGCGGGCATGATCGTCGGTGTTGCCGCAAAGTATGTTGAAGACAATGCGGCCGAACAACTCGCGCAGAGTTTCCGACGGCGCGGTGAATCGGTGGCGAATGATCTCCGCCAAATCCTGGTAGCTGGCGTAACGCGCCATCATCTCATCGAGCGCGAGCATCGTCAGCGCTGAGACCATGGATTTGCGTTGCCAGCCGCCCGTGACCTTGATCCGGTCGAATCGCTCGACGAGCAACACGTCCTTGCCTGCGGCGCGAACGAGCGAGACGGATGCCGCTCTGATGCCGCACAAGGCGGCAAGCCGCATGGCTATGAATTCTCCTTTGACGACGCTGTAAAGGTCGGCAGACGAGGAAAATTTCGCGACATGCTTGATGGCGTCGTCCTCGATCAGCGCCTTTGGCCTTGCGCCGCCGATCGAGCTGCCGTGATGCAGCGCCTGATCTAATTCGGAGGTGAGCGGAATACCTTTCTCTACCCGCTCCGCCGATTGGACAAGCTCTTCGAGAGTGGCATTGGCCAGTGCGCGCGGCTCGTAATTCGTGGGCGAAAACTGAAAATCGAGCGCGCCGATGCGGTCCGAGCCTGATTCCAGCAGGAACGTCAGTTCTGAAATATCGAGCCGCGCGATTTCATCGCCCTTCACACCGAATTTGCGGTTTAGGATAACCCGTCGTCCCCAGGCATCGGGGGCAGCATCGCGGATGCATCCCGGCATGGTTAGGCCAGGAAGCAAAGGCAATTCGCCTGCCTTCAGGGGCAGTTCCGGGAGATAAAGCGGGATCGCGCTGCCCAGTTCACGAAAGCTCCTGCCATAGTTGAAGCTGACGAGTCCGTCATGGGCATATAGCCGCCCGGCGACAACCGGCGCGGTCTCGCCCGGCAGCCAGACCCAGACATAGGCTTCGTCGTACTTGGGGACCTTAGAACTCATCGACGATCTGCTTGCCGGCCTTGTAGACGTGCTTCGGCAGCAGCGCGATGCGATCGTCCATGCGGCCTGTGAGGGCTGTGATGCCCTTGCCGTCCGCATCGAACAGCTTCACACCGACAATGGCAGCAGCTTCGAACATCAGTCCGATTTCAACTTTGGGATCGCCCTTCTCGATGCGCTGCAGGGTGCTGCGTGAAACACCGATTCTCTCGGCTAACTCCTGTGCGGTTAACCGGTGCTGCATCCGGCCCAGCCGGATGGTCTTACCGAAAAGGCCAAGCGCTTCCATTGCGTAGCGCGAATAGGTGCGTTTATGCGTTGCCGTCATTCGGGTCTCCGTGACCTATCCATGAGCCATATCACCTCATTTCGACCTATATAGGTAACGTCGCAGAGCGACTGCCAAAGTCAAGCCTCCGTATCGTATGATCCAAATCCCCCTGATTCGACTTTATATGCAGCAAGAGTTCGCATCACGGCTACGTTCGGAAAGCGAGGTAGAATGCGACGGGAGACGCAAGCGTTACCCATCCGAACAAGGACGGCGAATATTGCCTACGGCTCCTGCACAACCGGCCAGCTCTGCGCGCCTCGGGCGAGGCGGAGATCTGGCGCTGGACCGCGGACAGCCTTGAGATGCCTCGCATGAGTCATTCGATGGGCGGTCCCTGGTGCCACTACGCCAAGCGCGATGAAGCGTTGCGGTCTTCGTCGCGCGCAACGGCGAAAGCGTGCAGGAGGATGGCTCGGGTCAGGGTGGACAAGCATCTGCGTAACAATTTGCTTTTCGAGGACGGGACGAGTCCAGGTTGGCCGCTGCTCAAGGCGCTGGCTCCGCAGCAGAGCGGAGTGAACTGGAAAGTCTGGTCCGGCGTCGAGGCACGGCGCAAGGCCTGCCGCGACGGGCGCGGATAGTGCTGCTGGCCAGCGAGAGGATGTAGAACAAGGAAATTGCCTTACGCCTTGGTGCAACGCCCAACACAGTGGGCACATTGCGTCGGCGCTTTGCCGAACAGCGGCTCGATAGCCTTTACGATGAACCGCGTCCCGGCGCGCCCGATGAGGAGATTGCCGAGACGATCCGGTTGACGCTGGGAGACGACGCCGCGGGACGCAACCCACTAGCCTGACTCTGCAATCTTGAGGAGCGCCAAGTTTATTCTGGCGTGCGGCGAGCTCAACGCCGAGCCGCTTGGCATCGATGCACGACACGACGTGATGCGGCGGTGTCGCACGGGTTCTCACGGTTTGTGGCTTCGGGATCGCGCGGAAGGCCACGCTTTTCTGGCGGCTCGCGCACCGGTGCCAGACGGCCGTCGGGACCTTAAAATCGACGGGATGACCGGCGGACAACACCTCCACGCCGGCCATACCAGGCCTGGCGGACCGCCCGGACAATCCTGAGATCCTGGCCAACGTCGGCGCCGCTTGGATAGCCGCGATTGAATGGATTGCGCGCAGAGGCATTGTGCGTCCTTAATGCACGCATGGTCTTACGTGCTCAGCGTCAGAAACGACTGCGCTTAAAACGTCAGCTTGAAGCCGGCCGACAGGGTCAAGGCATAGAAGTCCATGCCAGCGCTATCCTTGTGGGCTCCTTGTTCGCCGGTCGCGATGCTGTAGGCCGTTTTCTAGCCTTTGTTGCGAAAATATTTGTCGACATTGCCGGCCAGGAAGACGCTGGCGCGGTCGGTCATCTGATAATCGATCTTGGCGCCGGCCGAGATGAACGGCACCGTGAAGAAGTCGTCCTCAAATCGCAGGCCGCGCCCCTCCTCGCGCAGCCAGTGATGGTCAACAGCGCTTGCATCAACGGTGAAGCCGCTGCGGAGCAGACCCGAGAGCGTCAAGTTCCCGAGCGTCGTGGTCGCTTTCGCGCCAAGGAACAGGCCGAAATAGCGCTGTTCGTAATCGATGACCGGTTCGCCGTCCGGGAACTTGCCGCGATCCTCGCGAAAGCCGAAGCCGTCCCCACTCTATATGTACGAACCGCCATAGGCCTTCCACTTCATGTTGGTGTATTTGAAGCCACCATGAAGGTTGATAACCGTGGCATCGTTGATCACGAAGTCTGGGCCTGCTGCCATGTCAAGGTTGATGTAGCGGTCAAGGCGGGTGTCGGGGTGGATTGACTGATCCGACCAATCCTGTCCGGCAATACGCCGTTGGCTGAGATGGTCCAGTTCTTCCAGACCTCGGCCTTTAGCCCGGTGGTCAGAACCGGCGCGCCGGTTTCCCAGATCAATTTGCTGATACGATTGCCCACTTCGTCGTAGAAAAGCTCGTTGCCCTTTAGCCAGGTGTAGCCAACGCCACCAAGAAACACGACGCTCTTGTCGGGCGCTGAATAGGTGGTCGAATGCGCCGCCATGGCGATGGTCGACGATGTGCAGAACGTGCCGAAAGCAAGAATTGCAAATGCTGATGTGCAGCGATTCATGGGGCCTCCTCGGGACATCCGTTGGTGATCTTTCGTTGAACGATGGCGGCTCACAGCGCCCGTTCGCAGGCGTTGTTTGTCGCGGCGACCATTGCTGGGCATTGGTGCAAAGACGTTGAACTCCGATGCGATGTCCGGGACGGCTTTGGTCATTGCCCTTTGTCTGGTGCGCTGCATAGAACGGCTTGGTCCGCCCACTACCGCGTTGCCGGGCCATATAAGAGATTTGGCCCGACGCGAGAGGCGGCACTCGTGGCCAGAGAACGGGATCGCACCGGCCGCCACGCTGTCAAAATGCCGAAGTTGGTGATCCGGCACGACGCTTAGCTTCTTCCCGCTCTTTGGCGATGAAGCGTTCCAGCGTGTGAATCTTGAGCACACCTGAAATCACTTCGCCGCCGAGAACCAACGCCGGCGTGACGTTGATGCACAGCTCCTTGGCGAGCGCGCAATTGCGCTCGAGGACGTTTTCGATGGCGCGGTCTTCCATGTCCCGCTTGAGCTGCTCAACCTCGAGGCCAACGTGTCGTGCGATAGTCAAGATGTCGAATTCGCTGAGCTGCGCGACCGCTCCGGGACGTGGGACTTTCAGTAAGCGCCCCGAACCAGCCTATTTCCTTTCACAGCCAACCGCGCCGCTTGAAAAAGAGATACGGAACCACGGCGGAGAGCACCATCAGACCCAGCGCAAAAGGATAGCCCAGAAGCCATTTTAGCTCGGGCATGGCATCGAAGTTCATGCCGTAGATCGAGGCAACCAGCGTCGGCGGCAAAAACACGACGGCAGCGACCGAGAAAATCTTGATGATCTGGTTCTGCTCCAGATTGATGAGACCCAGCGTCGCGTCCAGCAGGAAGTTGATCTTGTTGGACAGGAAGGTCGCATGGTCGCTGAGGAACGTGGCATCGCGCTGGACGAGCTTGATACGTTGCCGGATTTCCTTCTGCAACTTGCGACCGGACGACGCGACTGCCCAGCTGGTCGAGTCACTCGCGCTATGGTAGGAGACGAGCCGCGCGATGCTCACGAGACTCTCCTGAATTTTCGTCAGCAGCTCACCCTTCCGGCCGATTCGCTCGACAAGGGATTGAAGGTTGCGTGTTTTCTTCGAGGCGCTCGGAGACGTGTTGCGAAAAATTTCGCGTGAGAGTGCATCAATCTCGTCGCCGATGCGCTCAAGCGTGTCGGCCGCGCGGTCGATGATCGCTTCGATCAGACCCAGCATCACCAATTCGCCGGACGTGCAGGGAGGGCCGCTAGTACGCTGTGCTTTCGCCGCATAGATCAAGAACGGCTTCGGTTCGGCGTGGCGGACAGTGACGAGCGCCTGGCCCTTGATAACGAAGGTAACCGGCGCTTTGACAGGGTCCTCGCCCTCGATATTCGCGACCGCGGTGATCGTCATGAACTCGGCGCCGTCTTCATGATAAAGACGGTCCGACAACTCGATTTCCGCCATCTCGTCGCGCGTCGGGATATCAATGGCCAGATGCGCCTTAACAAGCTTCACTTCCTCAACAGTCGGGTTGAGGAGGTCGAGCCAGAGAGCACCGAGAGCTTCGGCCTCCGGCAAGCCGTCAATTGCTGTCAGATGGCCGTTCTGGCCCGTGTAGATGCGCAGCATTTATGGCCCCTTCGGCAAGGCAGTATGCCGCCCGCGGAGCCTTTCCGTAACCGGGGCTGAAGCGCTCTACACTGATCTCGGTCATTTTGGCCGCCGGCCGATTGTGCTGGCTTGGCTGGCGATCGCATTTCCGTGCCTGCTGCTTAGCTATTTCGGGCAGGGCGCGTTCGTTCTTTCCCGAGGCGGGACGATCTGACATCCATTCTTCGAGATGACCACGGCTGGACGTTGGTGCCGATGGTGGTGATGGCTACGGCGGCAACTGTGATCGCCAGCCAGGTCGTGATTCCGGCGCTTATTCACTTGTGCGACAGGCCGTCCAACTCAACATGCTTCCGCGCTTCGAAATCCGGCATACATCCGAAATGCAATTCGGGCAGATATACCTGCCGCGCGTCAACCTGCTGCTCGCATGGTCGGTCATGTTGCGGTCATCGGCTTTGGTGAGTCCAGCGCCCTCCCGTCAGCCTATGGCATATCGGTCACGGGCGAAATGGTTGTGACGACAATCCTGCTCCACGTCGTGATGAGGCGTATCTGGAGGTGGACGCTCCTCCCGGCGCTCGGCCTTGCGCTCGTCTTCGGGGTGGTCGATGTCGGCTTCTTCTCGGCGAATATCATGAAAGTGCTCGACGGCGGCTGGGTCTCAATCCTTGTCGCCGGCGTGTGGTCGTGATGACTTGGGTTCGCGGAACCCGCCTCCTCTTCGAGAAGTCCCGCAAGAGCGAAGTCCCGCTCGATTTGGTTGCCGAGCAGATGACTGCCAAGGTGCCGTCGCGGGAGTGGTTGGAATTGTGAGTTGGCGTAGTCTCCGGGGTGTCAACCTCGAATCATCCGGCCTTGCGGTGCCGGACAGGAGACTACGCCATGACAAGGACTACCATGAAAGCCGAAGCCGTTCATCCGGGGGATGAGGCGACGAGCTATCTTTTCGACAACTGGTTTGATCCGATCGAAGCTGGCCTGCGCGAGCGGGTGCGCGGCTTCATCGAGACGATGCTCGAGACCGAGTTGGAAGCGGTGCTTGCCCGTCCCCGTTATGGCCGGCAGCCGGCGGCGCGCCAGTGATGAGACCACCGGTGTCGCCGGCCACCGCCACGGCAGCCGGACGCGCACGCTGACGGGGATCTTCGGCACCACTGAGATCACGGTTCCGCGGGCGCGCCTCGATGTCGACGAGGACAAGACGGTGGAATGGAGGAGCAAGGCTCTGCGCGCCTATCAGCGGCGCACGAAGGCCGCCGACGCACTGATCGCGTCGAGCTACCTGGCGGGCACGAACACGCGACGCGTCCGTCGTGCGCTTGCCGCCTTGTTCGGCGGCGCGATCGGCAAGGACGTCGTCAGCCGCACCTGGCGCAAGGTGAAGACGGACTGGGACGCCTGGAAGGGTCGCTCGCTGGCCGACGAGCCCGATCGTGCGCCTGATCCTCGACGGGATGGTGGTTCGTGTCAGGCTCGACCGCAAGGCGACCTCGATCCCGCTGCTCGTTGTCATCGGCGTGCGCGCGGACGGCCACAAGATCCTGCTCGCGGTCAAGAACATGGGCGGCGAGACGACCGAGGCCTGGCGGGCGATCCTCGACGATCTCGTCGCACGCGGCCTCCGCCGCCCTGAGTTCCTCATCGTCGACGGCGCACCCGGCTTGGACGGGGCGATCGCTGGGCTGTGGGACGGGGTGCCGGTTCAAAGATGCACGGTTCACAAGCACCGCAACCTGCTCGCCCACGCTCCCGAGCGCCTGCACAAGGAGATCAGCGCCGATTACACCGACATGATCTACGCGGCCACGCCGGAGGAGATCGAGAGCCGCCGCAAGGCGTTCCTGCGCAAATGGCGGCTCAAGTGCCGGGCGGTGGCCGACAGCCTGGAGGAGGCCGGTGAGCGCCTCTTCGCCTTCACGCGCCTGCCGCCGAGCCAGTGGAAAAGCGCACCAGAACTACAAACGCGATTGAGCGTCTGCATGAAGAGTTCAAGCGGCGCATCAAGACCCAGACCGTGCTGCCTTCGGCCGAAACCGCGGCAATGTTGTTCTGGGCGTTGATTGCGTCCGGCGAAATCTCGATGCGAAAAATCGACGGATGGCACACGCTCCCCGCCAAGCCACTCGATCAGCAGATTGACCTCGCCGCATGAACCGATAACCTCAATTTGCCGGAGGCTGCTCCGCCAAATTCCAACACGATCCGCTACGGCACCGACTCCAGAGCCTTCTATGACAAATATTACACGCCCAGCAACGCCGTCCTGGTGGTGGCCGGCGATGTCGAGCCGGAAACGGTCAAGGCGCTGGCCGATAAGACGTAGGGAACCGTGCCGACGGCTCCTGGTCTAACCCGCATCCGCCCAGTCGAGCCGGAGCAAAACGCCAAGCGCACGGTGACGCTGACCGGCGTGCGCAATTCGGTGCCGCGCTTTTCCACGCAATGGATGGTGCCGTCCTATCATACGGCCGCACCCGGCGAGGCCGAGGCGCTCGACTGCTGGCCGACATCCTCGGCGGCGGGACCCGCAGCCGGCTATACCAGCAGTTTTCGACCGCATACGCGCCCAGCTTCTCTCCGAAATCATTGCCGATGAGCGCGAACCTCACGCGATCCCCGAGCTGGCCTGGCGGCGCGGACTCTACGGCACGCATCCGTATTCGAGACCGCCCAAGGGAGCCTGACCAGCGTAACGCCCGCCGATCTAAGCGCCTTCCACAAAGCCGCTTTCGCCCGCGACGGGCTGCATGTGGCGGTCGTAGGCGACATAGATGCCAAAGCCCTGAGAGCAAGGCTCGACCAGCTGTTCGGCGATTTGCCTCAGAAACAGGCGCTCGCCCCCGTACCTGATGTCACCCCGAAGCGGCGAGCGGACGCAGGTCGCAACGCCCTCCCCCAGACTTCGCTCCAGCTGGCTTTTCCCGCCATGGGACGCAACGACCCGGAATTCTACGCGGGACAGCTGATGAACGATATAGTCGGAGGCTCACGATTTACCTCACGTCTGTTCCAGGAAGTGCGCGAAAAGCGCGGCCTTGCCTACGGTGTCTCGTCCAGCTTGGAAGACTACCAGCCCAACATGCTTGTCGTGACGACGTCGACGCGCGCCGACAGGGCGGCCGAGACGCTCGACCTGATAAGACAACTAATCAAGGAGCTGGTGGACACAGGCCCAACAGCGGCCGAACTCGAAGCGAGCAAGAAGTATCTGATCGGCGCCTATGCTATCGACAATCTGGGTTCCTCCAGGCCGATTTCCGCCACGCTTGTCGGGTTGCAGCTCGACAAACTCGGCATAGACTACATCCAGCGCCGCCCGGCCCTCATCGAGCAGGTGATCCTCGAGCAGGCAGGGCGGCGGCGAAGAAGCTGCTTTCGGCCGAGCCCGCGATTATGGGCGTTGGCCCGTGACAGCGAATAATCCCACGCTCTACAATAGCTGAAGGACTCGCCGACCTACGTGTGGCTGATCCGACTATGGTGTGGCAGAATGAACGCCTTGAGTTCTGCCTGCTCGCCCTCGCAGACCAGGTTCTCTCCCGTGGTTCGATTCCCGACCCGAGAACGCCGTCGTTCCGAGAAAGTATTCTAACTTTTCCGTATGCCAAATACGGGAAAGTTAGAAACTCTTGAATATGAAGCGGACTATGCTAGCTTTCCCGTATCTCAGATACGGGAAAGTTAGAAAATGGCCCTTCACCTCGTTGGGGAAAACATCGATAAAACCCGCAGCCACTATCAGGCTGAAACGGGCAAGCTCGTCCAGCTAATGCGCGGCATCTATGTCGATGCCGGGGAGGATATCGAGGCCACGATACTCAAGCACGCCGTCCGCATCGCCAAATACCTGTATCCGAACGCTTACCTCTCGGCGGCGAGCGCTGTGCTTCTCGGCCCGACCCGGGATGGCCGCCTGTTCCTGAGCGGGCGACGAATACAGCGCAGGCGCTTGCGCTTGCTGGAAATCATTCAGAACGCAGCTCCCGACCACCCATCAGTCGCTCAAGCGATTGTCGATGATGGAATGGGAGAATTCCGGATCGACGTCTCCTCGATGCGCCAGCGCTTCCTCGAAGCTTTCCGCCTGCGCAGCGAACACGCGGCATCCATCGGCGAGACGATGCGCGAGGCAATCGCGAACCGCCTCATAGAACAATACGGCAGCGCCCAGGGCGCTGCCGACGCGACATGGGCGCTTGCCCGCGCGAACCAGTGGTATCGCGAGGGCGAGCACGCCGAGCGCTTTTTCCTCCGCCCTCCACTGACCACAGAACCGGCACGCAACGGAGCCGCGCTCGATCTGATCGTGGCGTGGCACGGCGCTCCGCTCGGAAATCTCACACATGATGGTTTTGAGTGGCGCTGGAATGCAGACGATCAGGGCCCGCCACTTGTTCGCCAGACCACGCCGGGCAAGCTCCCTCCTTTCATTCTGTCGCTGCTGCCTGAAGGCTGGCTTGAGTCAGTGTTGAACGACCGCGACGAGCGCGCGACGCTACGCTCGGGCAAACGCTACATGTCCAACATCACCATCGTCGAGCGTGCGAGCGATCTCTCCGCCCTGCCGCCCGACATCCTGTTAACCCGGCTCAATGGCTTCACTAGAAACACTGTCTTCACTGGCCAGTATGCAGGGCCGGGTCGCGGCGACCTGGAGCAGAGTTTCGAACGCAATCTCGCACAGATATTCGAGCGTACTGATACGCCTCGCCTTTCGGGTGTTCAGATCAAAGCGCCTATGTTCCTCAGTGCGGATGGCACCCTCTCTCCCAGTATCGGCCGGCCTTTTACCCACATTCTCAAACCTGCGGGTACGGGCGGATTTGAGGCCCTGCCAGTTATCGAATGGCAGTCGCTCGCTTTGGGCAGCGCGGCCGGTTTCAAGACGCCCGCGACAGCGCTCGTCCCGATGCCTGACGGGATGCCTCCGGCGCTACTCGTGGAGCGGTTCGATATCAGAACGAGCCTCGAGGACAAACACCTGCTCGCGCTTGAGGACTTCTGCTCGGTACTTGGCGTGCCCACCGAAGCAAAATACGACGGCACGATGGAGCGCATCGCGCGGGCACTAAGGCCGCTATCGACCTCTCCCGAAGAAGACGTCCTGCTTGTCCTGAAGCGATCCTTATTCGCCTGGCTGATCGCCGATGGCGACATGCACCTGAAGAACATGGCACTGCTGGAAATCGCAGAGCCCGGCAGCACGCAATTCAGCTCAGTTCGCATGGCTCCGCTCTACGACGCGGTCACGACTCGCGTGTTTCCACGCCTCGAAAAAGACCGGATGGCCCTCAAGCTGAACGGCAAGGACGATCGTCTGCGGCGCGCCGACTTCAAGGCTTTCGCGAGCACGGCTGGCCTCAAGGCAGCCGATGCGGATACCAGCATCGACGATCTTGTTGCAGCCCTCTCACGCGCGCTCAACCACCTCGAATTGCCGCCGCCTCTATCAGACGGCTCTCAAGGCGCGAAGATGGCGGAGCAAATGCGCGCGATTGTCCACGAACGCATCGAAGGGTTTGCATAGATGATCGATCTAACTGATACGCCGGTTTCCATGGACCGCACTTCCCAGCCGTGATGGGCGAGACCGCCCCGACAAAGCTTGGCAAGGGCTCGAAAGTTCAGGCTAATGATAGATGCTCAGTGGAGGGCCTATTTTCTAGCGCCGGCGACGTAACCGCTCGATCGTCTGCACAATCCCTCCGGGCGTCGGCTGGCGCAGTCGATGCGGTCGAGATCTCTGCTCGTCGTGGCAATGTTCACGGTGGTCTTTTTGGAGATCCATCCATTCCAGGACGGCAATGGAAGGCTATCGCGTTCTGACGACGCTTCTGCTGATGCGCAGTGGCTATGCTTATGTGCCTTACTCTTCGCTCGAAAGCGTGATCGAGAACAGCAAGGAGGGCTACTATCTGGCGCTTCGGCAAACTCAAAAAACGATCCGCAGTCCGAGGCCTAATTGGCAGCGCTGGGCTGTTTATTTCCTGCGCGCTCTTCAGCAGCAAAAGCAGCGGCTTGAGAAGAAAATCGAGCGCGAGCGTCTCGTGCTCGGTACGCTTCCGGAATTCTCCCTTCAACTAGTTGAAGCCCTCAAGGAGCGCGGGCGAATGACCATTGGCGAGATCGTCAACCTGACCGGTGCAAACCGGAACACCGTCAAAAAACATGTGGCAACCCTGGTCGAAATAAACCATCTAGCCCCAACATGGAACCGGCAAGGGAACGTGGTTTGGCAGACGTTAACACAGACTACTTTATGTGATTCAACCCACGAAACGCACCACGTCCATTTACTTTGAACACAATATGATAAGGAACACTCTTTCCGAGCTTAAGCCCCCGGGCAAAAAGTTTTCGAGGGGTGGTTGCCGCCGCCCTCAGTGCAATTAACCGGTATTGAGTTCCAGCTTGCCAGCAGCGGTTATCAGCGTGGCGTCGATGGCAAGTCCTCCTTTGAAGGCGGTCGCATTCGAGGGGAATGCTCTACAGGGACGACCCGCCGTAAACGACGCTCTTTCGAAAATCCCCGACCTCTTCCACCACAACGACCCCCCTTCTCGTTTTTTGGGGCGCGACCTGCACGGTCCCGAGCCCAGCTGGCAGATGATCTGCGTGCCTACGGTCGCAAAGAAGGCATCACCGTGCTGATTCTCGATTGTGGTCCCTTTTGATTTTCCACGCCCGTTTGTGGCGCTCGCGATGGGGGGCGGCAAGATCGAGGACTTTTGAAAGCAATTTCAATCCGATGATGCTCAAAAAAGGCATTTGGCTGCACTGCTGCTATTCGGACCGATGGCCGGTATGCGCGGTCGGGAAGCCGATGTCCATTGTTCAGTTTGCACCTGATGAGAACCGCAAGCCATCGACCAGAAGCGTTCAAGAATTCTCCCTTTCAAGTTGAGTGGATGGTCTACCAGCCGTATGGCCGAGGCCCTATAAGGACCCGCAGGTGCGGAGTACACGCCGAGGCTCTGCCGATTATACATATCAGCTGCCTTTGAGAGGAACCCGGTTTGCCCCTGTGCCTGCCGATGATCCGCCACTGAAATCCCCGGACCTGTTTGGCGCCGTCCATCGCCTGCCGGCACTTGGCACGTCAGTTCGCGAGCGGTCATTTGTGGTCCTCAACCCGTCGAGCGGCGAAGTGCTGGCAGGACGTCCGACATGGGCGTGGAGGAGACACGGGCTGCGGTAGACGAGGCCTATGTCGCGCAGCCTGGATGGGCGGCGCTGACCGCCCGAGAGCGCAGCGACCTTCTTTGGCGATGGCATCAGCTGATCATCGCCATGCAGGCGATCTCGCCGCGATTCTGACTGCGGAAATGGGCAAGCCGTTTGCCGAAGCCAAGTCGGAGGTTTCGCATGCGGCCGCGTATCTGCAATGGTACGCCGAAGAAGCCAATCGCATCTATGGCGAGACGATCTCCGCACCGTCTACAGACCGTCGGATGATGGTGATCAATCAGCAGATCGGTGTCGTCGGCACGATTACGCCATGGAATTTCCCAGCGTCGATGGTGGCGCGCAAGATCTCGCCGGCCCTGGCGGCGGGCTGCGCGATCGTGCTCAAACCTGCTGAACAGACGCCGCTCGTGGCAGGTGCAATGTTTGCCCTCGCGCAGCAAGCCGGCTTTCCTGACGGCGTTGTCAACCTGGTCTATGCGTCCGAAGGTGATCGCGTGGGGCCGCGAACTCTGCTCCAATGCCAAGGTCCGAAACATCAGCTTTACAGGCTCCACCGAGGTTGGCCGACTGCTCATGCGCCAGTGCTCGGACTAGATCAAGAAGGTCAGCCTCGAGCTCGGCGGCAATGCGCCCTTCATCGTCTTCGACGACGCGGATATTGACGCTGCCGTTGACGGGGCGATCCAGGCGAAGTTCCGCAATGCCGGCCAGACTTGCGTTTCATCGAACCGGCTTTACGTCCAATCGAGCGTTCACGATGAGTTCGTCGAGAAGTTCGTGGAGAAAGTCCGGCACTTATCGGTTGGCGACGGCTTCGCTCCGGGAGTGGACGTCTGACCACTCATCGACATGCATGCTTTGGCCAAGATCGAGTCCCACATCGCAGATGCCGTTGCTAAGGGTGGGATAATTCGATGCGGGGCCGAACGTTTTCAACCCACAGCCTTCACCGAGATCTCCAGCATCATGGCGGTTGCGCAAGAGGAGACTTTCGGGCCGTTGGCGCCGATCATCCGCTTCCACGATGCGGATCAGGTTGTCTGTGAGGCAAACGACACGATTTACGGGCTCGCCACCTTTCCATGCCTCGAACCTGAGGCGTGTCTGGCGCGTGGCCGAGGCATTGGAATATGGCATGATTGGCATCAATACGGGGCGTATGTCTTCGGAAGCGGCGCCCTTTGGCGGCATGAAGCAGTCCGGCATCGGGCGGGAGGGTTCCCGCCACGGGCTCGAAGACTACCTCGAAATGAAGTACCTCTGCATGGGTGGAATCTAAATGACGTCGCCCCGAGTTTCTCCAGTTTTGGGTTCGTTTCCGGCGTGGGTTGTGCGCTGCTGGGCGGATGAAGCGACGGGGGCTGGCGCGGAGCCTTTCGCATAGCGCAGCGCGAGCGACCGTCGCGGATTGAAGGTGGTGGCGAACTTGGCCGGTGTCTGCCAGGCGATTTGGGAGTGCGGCCGCGCGGTGTTGCAGTCGGCGCGCCACAGGCGATAGCGATGCTTGCCATGCGCATGGAATGCCATTCGACCGGTTCTGATCCGCGCAGGAGAGGATGGCGTTCGAGATGAACTGGCTGGCATTATCACTGACCAGTGATGAGCCGGTTCAATTCCCGGGCAACCAAGTGCCCTCGACCGTGCTGAATAGTGCGCCTTTGCCATACCGGCGGATTAGCGCGGCCGACCTTACTTCGGCATGATGCGAGCAATTTCTGCACCAGGCGCGCAACGTATGCCACTCCCTCAGATCGCCCAGCGATACGTCTGGGCCTGCATGTTTGCTGCCTTCTGCGATGGCTTGCCGACACTTTCGGCTCGCCGGGTGTGATGATCTTCTTCTGCGTCTTTCCCTCTCGGCGATATTGCCGTTCGGCCGTCCCGACCAAGGCCAAACCTCGGGCCGTTTTCCCGTTCCCGGGTCGAGCTTGAACGTCTCGTCGATGATGTTCTGGCGTGCTGCGAGCTCAACGCCGAGGCGCTTGGCATCGATGCATGGCACGACATATTGCGGCGGTGTCGCACGTGTTCGACGGTTTGGGCTTCAGGATCGTGCGGATGGGCCACGCTTTTCTGGCGGCGCGAAACACGGGCAATGCGCGTTCAAAACCTGACAAAGGCAGAAACTTGTCAGGTTCAATCCAACCGCCATCCGGGCACTGCGGAGGGTTTTCAAAGCATATTCATGCACTTGCGCGCTGAGCCCGCTGGCATGGACCTTGCAACGCTTGCAGCAGGACGGTATGCAATGGAGCAGACGAGGATGTTCTCTCCCCTGAACCGTGTGCCGTCTCTGAGAGGGAAATAAGCTCGTGCAGAAAATCTCACAACCTTTGACAACGGCTTTGGAGAACAACGTGGTGTTGCAGATCGAGTCCCCGGCTCCTTCGATTCAAGCGGAAACCTGGCTGCGTGGCGAGCCCCTCACCAGCTTCGAGCCCGGCAAAGTGTACATCGTCGAATTTTGGGCAACTTGGTGCGGTTCGTGTGTGGACGGGATGCCGCATCTGATGCAGCTGCAGGAGAAATACAGGGAAAGCGGCGTTGAGATCGTAGGAGTCGCGGCTAGTGAACGCGCTCCAACGGCCGATGAGGCCCGAAGCACGTTGGACGCTTGGTTGACGGAAAAGTTCCCGAATCTGAACTATCGGATCGCATTCGACTCCACAGGCGAAATGGACAAGCTTTGGCTGGAGCCCAGCTTTTCTTTCTGGATTCCCACCAGTTTCGTGGTCGACCGAGACGGCTGCATCGCCTTTATTGGTGAACCGACGGAACTCGATGAGGTCTTGCCGAAGGTGCTTAACGGCAGCTGGCGCACCAGCGATCAGGCAAAATCCGCCGATGCGGAGCGGATCGCGGAAGGCGAACCCATAGCGCGCGAACAAGCGCTGAAGAAGCCGATCAAGGACAGATATCGGGCGGCGGTGGAGAAAAAGGATTGGAAGACGGCGCTCTCGGCGATCGAAGAAGGCATCGCCTTGATGCCGGACAACCTCGGTTTCCGCCGTTCTCATGTGAATCTGTTGCTTCACAAAATGAAGGACATGCAGGTCGGCTTGCCCGTCATGCGCCAATTCGTTCGCGACGCGATCAACAGAAACTCCGAGAATTGGATGGTTGCGGCGTTAGACGAGCTCTTCTTTCCGAACCTTGACCATTCGCACTTTCCGTCTGCTGAGCGCTTGGCGATGGGAAAACAGCTGTCCGAACACATCCTGGCACTGAATCCCCCGGAAAGCGACAAACGTAAGCTCCTGCCTTATCGTTTGGCAGCCCTGTACTATCACGAGAGCGGCAACAAAGATCGGGCGATCGAGTTGATCGAGCTGGCACTGAAGTCGCAGGGCGGTCCGGAGCGTATCCGGGACCAAGATGAACAGGACGAAATATCGCATTTGCTGCAGTTCCTGGCCTACTTCAAGGGTGAGAAGGTTTGTTACGGCGCTCTGTGTGCGGCTCCAAACAATGGCCGATTCGACAGCTGGTATACCGTTTGCGGCTGACCGCCAGCTTATGTGAGGGACAGAATTGGCCGGGCGGACAGCTCTTGATGCGAACGGCGCAAACCCCCGCCCGGCTTGCGAAATCACCTGGGCCGCTCTTTTGGACCTAAGTCCGAAGGACTGCGGCCTTCTACGATGCCCGCCTTTGTTTAGGCGGGCTATGAGCTGAGCTACGGGTTTTGCCCGCTTCTAACCGTTCGCCAGCCTGGCGCAGGTGCCTCTCAACACCTCCACCACACCAAGGTTTCATGCGGGTAGCGAATTCGATCTTGGCGGCATGGCCATTAAGCACATGGGATGGCCTCGCTGGCGGCATGCCTGTGATCTGGTGCTGCAGCCCACGCTTGCCTCCGCCAGCGGTTCGATGAGGCAGCCTGTCGCACAATTGATATCAGGACTTCAATGCCGGAACACCGGCGCCACCCTCAATTCAATAAATGAGGTGTCGCGCACCACGGTTGGCTGCTTGATCCAGGCAATTCCGGCCGCCGTCATCCTCAATGAGGTGACCTCGACCAGAGCCTCGGCCTTGAATGGCATGATCGAGGTGCATGGGTGCGGCCACCGTCATTTTCGTCAATCCGAACGGGATTTCTTGCAACCGCTTTGCGGCTTTATCCAACACGCCAAGGGCCGCGCTGTCGACAGGTGGCGCGAGCTTGGCGCCGAGGCGTCCACGTCAACAGATTCTTCTGACAATCGGGACTTGTACGATCACCCCAGGGGGGCGAGAGCCCATGACGATCATCGTCGCGCCGGCCGCGATCTGAAGCAGGCGTCGGCGCGTCTCCCGCCTATCTTCTGGCGAGGCTTCGGTGAAAGACGCCGATGGCGGAACGGAAACACCAGGACCGGCTGAATAGATCCCGAGCTGTGCGATCGCGTTCGGCCAAGTTGAGGAAAGCGAGCTGAATGCAGGACTTTGCACGCTAGCACCGCGTTGCCGGGCCATATAAGAGATTTGGCCCGGCGCGAGAAGCGGCACTCGTGGCCAAAGAACGGGATCGCACCGGCCGCCACGCTGTCAAAATGCCGAAGTTGTGATCCGGCACGACGCTTAGCTTCTTCCCGCTCTTTGGCGATGAAGCGTTCCAGCGTGTGAATCTTGAGCACACCTGAAATCACTTCGTCGCCGAGAACCAACGCCGGCGTGACGTTGATGTACAGCTCCTTGGCGAGCGCGCAATTGCGCTCGAGGACGTTTTCGATGGCGCGGTCTTCCATGTCCCGCTTGAGCTGCTCAACCTCGAGGCCAACGTGTCGTGCGATAGTCAAGATGTCGAATTGGCTGAGCTGGCCGCGAGCAGCCATAAGGGCGTGATGGAACGCCTCATATTTTCCCTGTTTGCTGGAGGCGAGCGCCGCCAGTGCGGCAAATTTGGAACCCGGTCTCTTGCCCGGACAATGTTTGTAGACAACCTTCAGCATGGGATCATGCTTGAGGGCTTGCTGGATTGTACGGTCTTCCGCCCGGCACCGCGGGCAGTTGTAGTCCAAAAATAAGACGAGAGGGACGTCGCCATTCGGGTTGCCAGCAGTTGGCGCAGCGGCGTCGTTTAAGAGTGCGTCGCGCCGCTCTGGAATGAGCTTCCGCCAAAACGCGACGAGCCGGCTATGGTTTTCATGCTGGCGCACGTAGTCTTTGGCAACTGGACCATATTGCGTCGCCAGCCCGAAAAAAAGCAGGGCTAGGGCTGAAAGAGCGATACGGCCGGCTTTTGGCGTAAGGCATGGTTAGGCTCCAATTAACAGTGAACGGCAGGGCGGCAACGGCTGGCCTTTTGACGTCAAAGGGGGCACCGCTTTAATGCCTCACCCGCTGTTCGCGGATGACGGGAGGTCAAGGGGCTCGTGCTATTCGAAGAGATGCGGTGGGATGGCTGGGCCCAACAGCCGACCCATCCGTGAGCGGCGCTGTGTGCGTGCGAACTGCCCCCGCGGTCGCCGTTCGCCGAGCGGCTTCAGGCGGCCGAGTGCGATGGCTGAGCGTGACTGCAGCAAACACCTGCACGTAAAGCTGGGATAAGAGGGCTTAGGGCGCGCGGGACTCGCGCTGCGGTGTGCGGGATTATATTCAACAATTCTTGTCTCCTAACCGGATCGAGGCAGGTTCCTCCCTCCCGGGCATCTCCCGTCGCTGCGCTCCGGTCGAACGTTGCACCAAGGGTCCTTGCAAGCCCCGCGCCAATCGCGATGTCGGCACTTCAGGAAGTGATTGCGCGGGCGGCAGGTGGGCAGTGGTCAGCGCGCCTTTCCAGAATATCGCTCGCATAAACGTCCGGCGAGCGGCTCCGAGCGTACCTGCCATCGCCGGGCTCTGCGACAGCCTGAAATCTACGAACCAAATCCGAATCGCTCGTTGAGTCTCGTCCCTCCCAGCGCGGTAAACCGCGCCTCGATCTCGGCATTCCAGCAAGCCTCCCACGAAGTTCGCCCGCTGGACAGGGTGAAGGTCTGCTGTCCGATTAGCTGGTTTAAGATCAGCTCAGGCTGCGGCGGCCGCTCGATCTCGCAAAACTCTACAATTCTGCGAATGGTCTCGAGCTGAACTTCGCGTCCTTGGTCGCCTATGATCTGCTCATAGCTCAATCCAAGAACATTCTCCTGATCCGCCCACGGTGCCACTGGATGGCAGCGATCATTGAAAATGAAAGGCGCGATCTCATCGAAGTACTTCAGCATTTTGTCAGGTCCGTCCGGCTCATTGCGCCACGTAATCTCAGCCCTCTCAGGCGGGCACCAATCGCTGTCACCTACATATCGCATCTGCGACACAATTGCCGCACGCATTTCGCGCGAAAGAAAGACGATCTTGAAATCCGCTAAACAATGGCGAGTGCCGATGTCGCACGGTAGATGCCCATAGCCAAACTGACCGGGCTGAATAAAGCGCGAGGATATCTCGATCGGTATCCATAGAATATTTTCGGAATGAGTGAAGCGAGCTCGCTCGACATCCACAAAGCGGAAGTCTCCAAGATAGTCTTTATTAAAGAACACATCCGACTGTACAAGCCCGAGCAGTCCAAGCAGACGGGCATATAGGTGGGTGCCCGCCTTCGGAATGGAACATATCATAACCCGCGAGCTTGAGCGGCCGGCCGTCGGCTTGATTGACCAAGATTCATTCGAGCAGGGATAAAGTGGAAAGGGTTGACCCGCGATATCGCGCAGCTCTTCTGGAAGCGGGTGAAACATTGTGGTTTCCTCACTGTTGCAGCGGCTTTTTTAAACAGCCGGAGCCAATGCGCGACAGGACAAGTTCCTGACCAGCTTGACCCCAAGCAGTCGCGCCCTCTGTTGCCGTACCAGAGAAGTAAAGCCCGTCGCATGCGCTAGCCGCGAGACGAACCGCTAGTACGGGTGGCATCGGCAAGCTCGTGGCCAACTTGCTGAGATGAGCTATTTACCAAACGCCACGTCGGCGTTCCCTAGAGATGTAGTCACCTTGTCATGCCCCCGTTTTCGATCGGACGATGAACCTAATCATAGAAGAACGCAAGTAAGATTGGTTATGTCGCCAATATACTAATGAATATATTTTCCCAGACGGCACCGCTTGCGTTGCCGTGCAGTCGTCCCCACTGCCCTGACGACGAGGACACCACGGTTTGCGCGGCGCATGCGCAGCCAGTAAAGTAAGCTCCATTGACAGCATCGGGCCAGGAGACGTCGTTAAACGAGGCCACTCGCAAGACCGCCTCGCGAGCGGCCGAGCGCATGCCCTCGCGTCCATTGCCCCGACTGCCGAGACATGGGCGCGAACGGAGCGGCAGCCGGAATCCGATATCGACCTTGTCTATGATCTGCGTCAGTGAACCGTCAGCGAGACTCGAATATGCAGGGCTTTGCTAGGCCTTCGCGGGTCGACTGCCAGCTTGGAACGAACACTAAGACACATGCGGAAGCCCCGACATACACAGAAATTGCTGCTAGACATCATCTATGATGCAATTAACACGGCTCCGAATGCGCTCGCACGTATAGCTCTGTATGTTGCACAAGACCCCGAGGCTGTTCTGGCGCTGTCCATTGCCGACCTTGCGCGCAACACCGCTACCGGTTCTGCTTCAATTGTAAGATTTTGCCGAACCTTGGGACTCTCGGGATTTCGCGAGTTTAAGATTGCGCTCAGCGGCGAAATTGAGCGGCGGAAGTTGAGCGGCGAACTGGCTGAACGCGCGCCATCAGAAGCTGTAGACACAGCTCCTCGGATCGCCATCCTCAGTTCTGCTTTACAAAACTCAATTTCCGCGTCCGCTCGTGGTTTTGACGACCTTCAAATTAGTGGGTTTGCCAACCGCATCCGAGCGGCCCGACGCGTCGAACTGTTCGGCACGGGGCCGTCATCCGTCTGCGCTGATATTCTGGCCATGCGACTGATCTGCCTAGGTTTCCCCGCACATTGCTCGGGGTCCGCCACCGTGTCTCACGCTCTCGCGCGAGGGCTTGGCTCGTTGAGCCTCGCCATTGGCATTTCGTCGCGTGGCCACACTGTGGAAACCAAGGATTTTCTGGCTATTGCGCGCGAAACCGGAGCATACACGATTGCCATTACGACCCGCGTTGACTGCCCGATCGCCCGGACTGCGGACGAGGTGGTATTGTTTACCTCGGCTGAGGCTTGGCCACAGGCCGGGTCGGCGATGCACGTGCCGCCTCTGGTGTTGCTGAGCGAATATCTTTGCCAGTGTCTGCAGATGGCGGAAGTCTGAATCCCCACCAAGGCCAATTCGGGCAGTTCCGAGGTTATTTCCGGATCCCACCTCGGTCTTCGTCGCGCGTGCTCGCGTGCACGAGCCATTGAAGCGATAAACTTGAACCGCACTTTCGACTGTGCGTACTGCGTGCTTGTTACATGGAAACGACGAACTCACCGAGCAACCCTCTTGCCACGGCGCGCGGGTGTTTGGTGATCATAGGGGAAGCTTCAACAATTGAGAAGCTGACGAACTACTACACCGGGATCAAACCGGAGGACAAGGCAGGTTCCTCGTCGTTGGCAAGGCTGCAGCACCAGGTCGACTCCGTGACCTAGGCGGTCCATGCGCAAGGTTCGACGGCGCGCTCGCCGACTGAGTGGCGCTGGAGGGCCTCGAGAGGGCATGGGTCGGCCGCAGCAGCGTGGGACGCAGGAAGGCAGGCAAGATCCTGGCTTCCTTCTTCACCGACAGCAAGTCAGCGGCTCCTTTTGCCGGTCGGCAGATCGGTGGACCAGGTCGAGCTTCTTCCATGTCCACTTCTACGTTTGCCACGGTGTTCGGGAATTCCCGGGAGATTGGGGGCTGACATCTATCGCGTGCTGCCACGAAGGTTGGTATTGACGTATTTCGCGAGGTCTAGCGCGGAGATGCTACCAACCAATTGGTCCAGACTCATTTCGGCCGAGATTGAGGCGGAATGCTCCAGGAGTGCAAGGAGATCATCCCTGTGCTTCGAATGGTGGTTCTCCAGGTGCATCTCGACCTTTCGCGCGATGACGTCCGCGAAACTCGCCCTTGTCCCAAAAAGCGGATCGTTGATTAACGCCGTCGGTCGTTCCTGTTCGAGAACCCAATTTATCGCCAGGGTCCCGTTCGATCTCAAGAATACGATCTCCAGCTCCGCGTCGGCAGGTCGCGATGTGGCAATGGAGAACCCCGCGTCCGCCAGAGCCCTGGTATCCTTATCCACAGCCTGATTGAATGCGGCCAAATTGACATGATGAATGTCAATGTCGTTCGGCGCACGCTGGATGAACTGCGAAAGGACGCTACTGCCCGCTACCCAGCTATCTTTGCTCCGATTGCGCGAAATGGCGACCAACGCAATGCGCATCAGCTCGGGCATCATGCGCTTGTGGCCTTCTTTGATATTGAGAACAGCCTGTAAGTTACGTTGACGTCGGGATAGGTCCCGGCTCGCAGAAGCACAGATGTGAGATCATTTGAACCCGCAATCTTTTCAAGAAGGTCGTCACGGGCATTAGTGCCGAACCCAAGAACGATACGACCTGATTCCGTAAGGAACCTTGGGCCATCTGAAAGAAATCTCTCGAGCAAGTTGTACCCTGGATCGATCGCACCACCTTCGAGGTCGTGGACAAACTCGTAATCTTCTGGAGCGTAGCTCGACGGGTAGTTCCAAAATATGATGTCGAACCTTCTGCCAGGTGGAACATTGTTAAATATATCGCTTGCGATGACCTCGACGTTACTAATGCCGTTTCTTGCAGCATTCTCCAACGTGTTCGCGACGGCCCTCGGATTGATGTCACAAGTCAGCAACGACAGCGCGCCAGTCTTTGCCAACAGAAGGCCGGGAAGACCGAAACCGCAGCCGATTTCTAAGACGGTCTTTCCGTCGAATGGGGGAAAATTCTCGCTAATCCAACGCCAACTCTGGAAGTGCTCTGGAGGAAAAACCCCTTCCTGTACGACCAGATCCAGTCCGAATGCCTGCATCTGACGCGGGAAAGTGGCTTGTTGACTTGTCCGAAGCGTTGTCCTGATACGATCAAGTTCGCTCATTGTTCTCCGGCCTTCCGGCGCGGTGCCATGCCTGGTTGTTTTCCCGGCTCGACGGCATCAACGGTTCGCTTCAGTAAGCAATTCCAAAGAGGCATTGAAAACAGACCGGCCTCAAGAATGAGGCGGTCCCAAGATGAGCGGAGGGGTGCATACCGGAAGAGGCCTTCTAGACCGGCTCGATCCCCCTGGAAATACCGCTGGACGGCTGTCGTTAGGCCCGACTTTGCTGCGGTTAGGAGTGCTCTGTCGTAACAGAATCTTGCGTGGGCAAACGCGCTACCATCACTCCGATTGTCCGGCATCGGCGCAGCTCCCCTGTCGCCGAGAACGTTTAGCAACATTTGGAAAGATGAATGGGCAATGTAGCCGGAATCGAGAGAAATCCAAGCAGTCGCTTCGTCGCCCAACGACCGGCACCTAAGTATTCTCAGCTCAGCATCCATTACTTGATGACTATCGCTCACATGAAGGAGGTTCGTCACGGGATTATCGCAGAAAAAGAGACTACGTACGGTGCCGGATAAAGCCTGGGCCGGCTGTGTGTTACCCTTCAGTTTTTGCGACAAGTGCAGCGCATTAGGTCCGCTCCAGATCGTGGCGCAAACCGGACGCATGTCGAATAAGTCCAGCACCAATGGCCAATGCTTCCCGCCGGTGGAACAGGTAAGGGTATAAAACGCATCAATGGATTTGCGACTATGAATCGAAAAGAACCGTTCCGAGAGTTCCAAACCGGTTCGCCGGCGAATAAATTCGTCGAGCAGCGAGGTTAGGCCAGAGCGCGCGACTTCCGGGCCATACACTATCAGCGCCGTGGATGACATCATGCCGCCCCCCCCAAAGGGTCGCTTGTGATATGGGCCTTCCTGCTCGCGACGGTGATCCTAGTCGCTCTAACGCGTCTCCCTTCCAGCCAATCGGCGAGACGAGCGGGATGACGGGCATTAATCACAACGCCGGGAAGGCTTTTCTTCGCCATGAATTCGACCGCGCAGGCGTCAATCGAGGTGTGGCCGAGAAGGACAAGATCTTGAGCAGCGATCTGCTCTATAAGTGCAGCGGGATCGTCGGTTGCTCCACCGCGATGCACGCCATCGACATCTGTCAAAATCACCAGCTGTGGTGCCCCAGTTAACCAAGCGATCCACGCGGCAACGGCGTCGGATGTGACGTCCCAACTCCATTCCACTGGGTCAGCCGCAAACAGCAAACGGGAAGGCAGCAGCACTGGAATCTTCCCAAGTCTCGCGAGAGTTCGGCATTCGCCTAGGCTGGCCGATGGAACTAGTTTGGAAGAGAAGGCGGCATCCGCAAGCAAATACCCCGTTTGGTCCTGTGCTAGAGCACACGCATGATGCGCGGTACACGGATCTAATCGCTCGGCTGCATCAATCGCCTCAATTGCTTTGTCCGGGATGCCGCCGCCTGGAACAAGTAGGATTCGATGGCCCTTATCGGCGAGACGCTCAAGTTCAGCCAGTGCGAGCTTACACACGGCAAGATCACGCATGATGCTCCCGCCGAATTTGAGAACAATCGAAAAGCCATATGGTGGAAAACCTTTTATTGAGCAGTCCATCGGCTTGCCATCCCGCCCTCAGGCAACAGATACGATCTCAGGAATTTTCGAAGCTAGGTTTGGAAGCGCTGCCCAGACCTTTTGAAACGCGGCCGCGTACAATTTCATCACTTCAACGTCGTTTGGTGGAGCGATCTCCGACACGTAAAACATGGTGTTCAATATCTTCATGACGTTTGGAAAATCGGTCCTTGACCATTGGCCGCAGATATCCGGCAGATATTCAAAGACGGGCTTCGTCAGCCAGACCGCAACGGGAACTCCCTCGGCTTGAAGAAGCTTAATGATGAAATCCCTGGCCGTAGGGCCAGGTAGAAAACCGAGCTTTTCCGGCTCAAGACGCAACGGGAGATTCAGCATCGATTGTTGATGATCTGCTGGATCGAAAAGAGGCAGAAGCCCTGAGAGGTGGCCAATCTCCTGCCAAAGGAACCTAGCATTCCTTCGCCTTTTTTTAAGCTGCCGGTCAAGCTGCTTGAGCCTGTGATTAGCAATGGCAGCAGAGAATACATTGGGTCGGTAATTGTAGCCTTTGGAGTTCGGGGAGAATATCCTAGCTCCACATCGCGACGAGCTTGTCAGCGAAACATTATCTACATGGTGGATCAGAGCAGGGTCCCTCGTCAGGACAAATCCAAGCTCACCTGCCCCGAGGTGTTTAGCTCCGTTGCCGGAGAGAGAGAGTGCATCGCTCTCCAAGTAAGCTCCATTGACAATATCTTTCGCAGCGCCAATTGATTGGCAAACATCATCGATAATCGCCACGCCTCGCGCTCGCGCCGCCAATCTCAAGCTGGGAACCAAGAGGTTATTTCCGAACAGATGAGTTATGAGCGTCGCCGCGTCACCTGGCTTGATGAGGGAGGCCGCCATCTTCTCATCAACTCCGGCAAGGTCTGGCTCAACATCGACAAAGACCGGTTCGAGTCCACTGATCGTGATTGGGCCGACGGCTCCCGGCCAGTTCAAAGCCGACGTAACGACTCGGCGACCTCGGTTCCGGTAGTAGTCGAGAGCCACGTGAATAGCGGCTGTGCCGCTTCCAACGGCGCGCACAGACCAGTTACCCGACCAATCCGCTAGCCGCTTTTCGAGCTCAATCACCATAGGGTGATTGACGCGATGATATTTGCCGCTTTCGACAACATTTGCGAGCGCCTTCAAATGTTTACGTTTCGCAGCTGGCCAAAGAACAACTCGCCCAGCCGGCACCGTGGGATCTCCTCCAAAGAGCGCAAGAGAAGTGTCCTTCTGGTGGGCGCATCGTGTGCTTGCTGCCGTGGCTAAGCTTACATCCTTGGTCATATGATCTAGCCTGGTTGTGTTACATCGGCCATCGGCCACTCGCGAAGTCACGAGCCGAACCGACCCGTCTCTCGCATACTTTTGCGTCTTGCAACGAGGCTCGGCTAACCCACAAGAGCAGAGTCGCTCCTGAGAACAGGCTGGGCGCCGTAGCGCCCTCGCTACGTTGAGTTCAGGAAAGAGCTTTCAAGCTCGCAACCGGCGTATGAGGCGTCAACCTCGTCGGAAATGAACTCGCTGAACGATGCAGTCCCTCCTTCGTAAATCAACACCTAATAGCCCTTGACAAGAAGGGGAAGTGGTCCTCTGAAATATATTTATGGATATATTATTTATTCTCCGCCTACCTTTAGCCTCCTATCTGGGATATTTTAGTATCGGAAGTGACAACGCGAGGTTGCTTTTTCAGCCTCTAGTACCGGCACCATTTAAAAGATAAAAAGCGCAGCGCGGATGCGCAGGAATATCATCCCGCCAAAGCCGCGGGCCAGATAATCAGCCAACCTTGGCGAGCTGGGAGCACCCCGAGCTTCCGTAATTGGTTGAAGCACTCGCCGGACCGAGGGCCGGCGTCCAATGTTAGTAGCCCCTTTCGCGAACACTCCGGCTAGTGGGTTTGTGTCAGAATGACCTCCCGGGATCGTATTCTGAGCGCTCAGTGAGGATGTATCTCGTTGTAGTCATCCCACCGGGCGATCTGGCGGAGAACCATGGGTGATCATGCAAGGAGTGATGCGAACGCAATCACGCTTGAAGGTTTTGACCCAGGCTTCCGACACGTCGCTGGAGTGGGGCGCTTCACGGGCGTGGAGCAAGTAACGCGGTCAGCGCAGAGGCGAAGGCGCGTGTTCCTTGCCGGTGTAGGGGTGCCATTTTCCGACAGGTCTCGATCGGATGAGGCACCCTCGTCGATCCGAAGCGTCTCTTGACCGCCTCCAGCATCATATCGCACGGGACCCGCAGCCCTCCTGCGACGGCCCAAGCCGAATGGCTCAGCTACTCGGCTGATGTCGGCGAAAATCGCTCACCAATACTTCTTTGTAAACGTGAAGTTTGCCAGCTGTCTCCTGCTCATATTTTGCAAAGCGCGCGACACTGCGCGCTGTTCTACATCAAGGTGGTTAGTCAATGCGGATGCCACTGCGCTCGTAGTCTTGCCGAGCTGAGGCATTGCGTCAGTTAGCCTTGCAAGACTGGTTCGAAAAGCCGGGGAAAGCTCAGACGCGGTTATTTCCATGCGAAGGGCATGAGAGCAGAAACAGAACTTGTCGATGATATGGCAAATTTCGCAATTACATGCCCCCAGAGCTATGTCAGTGAATATTTCTTCCGCTCGAAGAGCGAGCTCCGTTGGAGATAACTCACCAGAGGGGGCGGTTCGGTCGAGAGGGTGAGTCCGTGTACGAGTTAGGGCGAAGGTAAGTGTTTCGCGCGCCACCACATACGAGTCCAATAGAACCCACTCGACCAGAGGTCTCGTAAAGTAGCCCCTTTGAGGAAAGGACACGATCTTCCCTTCCGCTGCAAGTCGGATAAGTGCTTCGCGTATAGGAGTCCGGCCGATGTTGAGGTCGGACGCTAGCTCTTTATCGCTGAGATGCTGCCCCGGCATGTGGGATTTGCTGTAGAGCAATTGAAGTACCGCGTCGTAGGCTGCATCGGCTTTTGCGTTCTTCTTGGCTTCAATAGCCAAACTGGGCATTTCTGTCCGACGACATTGGGCCGCATTTTTGCAGAACCACATCTCTACGCTTCCCCTTGTTTCGACGTCCTTTGAACGTTCGATTAGCAGAATTTGAGTTTCTGCGGCGTGCTATTTCTCGACATCCGGACATGACGCATGCACCGCGCGCCGCCTCAGCTGCATACACCATGCGTATGAGGTGTGACCATGGCCAGCCGTGGCGCTCGGATGCGGAAGCCTCAGAGGACCGGACGCGGAAAGATCTAGGAGGCGTTAGGCGCTCGACGCACCTGACCTGCGCGCAAACCATTTCCTGCGCTCGTCGCTTCGCCACGCTAGACGTCATGTTCCAGGGCTGAGATCGGTGGCCCGCCCTTTCGTGCGATTAAGAGACGAGGGTTGCTCGGATGGGCCGAGCCGATCCTCACGCACGGAGGGCGAGCCATGGGAGAGTATAGCGAAGCGTTTGTCGCGTTTGATGTAGCCAAGAAGAAGCACGCGGTGGCGATCGCGGAGGGCGGCCGCACCGGCGAGGTCCGGTTTGTCGGCGAGGTCGAAAATAGTCCTGCAGCGATAGAGCGGACGATCAAGAAGCTGGGAAAGAAGTATGATCGACTGCACGTCTGCTTCGAGGCCGGGCCGACGGGTTACGGGTTGTGCCGGCAGGTTCGCGATCTTGGTCACGACTGCATGGTGGTTGCGCCGGCCCTGATCCCGAAGCGGTCGGGCGAGCGGATCAAGACGAACCGACGGGACGCGGTCACGCTGGCGCGGCTGCATCGGGCGGGCGAGCTGACTGGAGTGTGGGTGCCGGACGTCGTCCATGAGGCTGTCCGCGATCTGGTTCGGGCCCGGGAAACTGCAGGCGACGATCTGCGCCGTAAACGCCAGCAACTGCTCTCCTTCCTTCTGCGCCATGGCCGGATCTACGAGGGCGGCGGTCATTGGACATTGGCGCACCGGCGCTGGCTTGCCCGCCAGAGCTTCGAGCATATGGCGCAGCAGATTGTCTTCCAGGAGAAGATCGACGCGATCGAGGACGCCGCTCAGCGGCTACGCCGCCTGGACGAGCAGTTGCGCACCATCGTGCCGACCTGGTCCATGGCACGGGTCGTCGAGGCCTATCAGGCGATGCGCGGCGCCTCGTTCCTGGTCGCAGTGATCTTCGCGGCCGAGATCGGCGATGTGCGCCGCTTCGATACGCCGCCGCAGTTGATGGCCTTCCTCGGCCTGGTTCCGGGAGAGCGCTCGACTGGCGATACGGTCCGCCGGTCGAGCCTTACGCTCGCCGGCAATCGACGCGCCCGCCGCGCCTTGGTCGAAGCGGCTTGGACTTACCGCTACCCCGCCAGGGTCAGCGAAGCGCTGAGGCTCCGGCTCGAGGGTCTGCCGAAGGCTGTCCGCGACATCGCCTGGAAGGCGCAAATCAGGCTCTGCACTCGCTATCGCCGCCTGAACGCCGCCGGCAAGAAGCCACCAGTGGTCGTGGCCGCGATCGCACGCGAGATGGCCGCCTTCTTGTGGGCTATCGGTCGGGAGGTCGCACCGTCATAGACAGGTCTCGACCCGACCCGCTGCACAGCGTTGGGGGTGGGGCCACGGTGGGGAACTCCCGTCGCTAGTTATGTGGCCGAGCCAACCCGCTCGACGCCCGCCCTCTAGACAGAGGACAGCCCCGAGACGAAGACACGGAAGGCGGTATCCAACCCGCGGATGAGAGTCTGATCAACCGTCGTCTCAGAGCTCCACCCCCAGCCCTGTGCAGCTTCAGCCGATCCGACTGCTTCGCCCACGCCGAGCAGACCATCCGTCTTGCGCTCAGCCTTGACAGGGAACATGAGAGACTAGCGGACTGCGCAACCCTGACCAGTTCCGCCCGGCGAGCGCTTACCACGGGGGCTTTGAACCCACTCTCGGTGACATTTCTTTACACCGCCGACTAACGGCCTTTAGATCCAACTTGCCGCGGCCGTACATCTGTCGTTTCACCAGTTTGCGCTTGGCCCTCTCTTTGTTCGTAGACCATACTTCGGTGGTCGCCGCACGACGGCCGTCGTCACTAACGGAGCGACCGTTCTGACGGAACTTCCCGGGGTGGCATCTCTTGTCATTGCCCTCGGAGAGGCCCGGCTCCGACTAAAACTACACTTGGCGATCTGAAGAGCGAAAGGAAGGCTTCGCTGAAGGCGGTGTTGGCACCAACAGAGATCTTACCAAGCGTTCGCACAGCTATGCTTTGGTTCGCGAGGCATTGGGAGTCTAGCATTTCTGTGCCCCTTCAGACACTCGGCGATGCACTCACTCAGAAGAGCCATTGAAGGCATAAGCGTTGCCGGTCCAGGTTCGGCCAAGGCCCGCGCCGGAGCTGAGTAGGAGCACCTCATGCGCCACCTCAGAGACTGGCGATTTGTCACGCGTCGTTATTGCAAGCGTATGCGCTCCTCGGTCGCGGCCAGTTCTGAGAAAGGCGACGGTCTCTCGCTCATATCTTTCATAGGAGATGCCGATAGCATAAGCCGAAGCGTCCAGCCCATGAGCCAGACCGCGAGCGATGTTCACAATCCGGGGTCCCCAGCTAGATCAGGCGGCTGTGACAGTAGCTCTGCGCAGATTGCGGAGACGCCCATACCAATAGCTTCGACACGCGTAGCACTCTGTAGTCGCTCCGTCAGGCGCTCGATCTGGGCGTAGTCGAGAAGGCGAGCTGAGGCCTCAACCGAATGTAGGAAGGCCGCGCTCAGGTTCGCACAATTTCCGGTCTTACATGCGAGTTCAGTGGCGAGGTGCTGTGTCAGTCGCCGGGCTTTATCGCGCTCAATCTCCCCGGTAACGCCACCCTGAACTCGCGAAACCCAGAGAGGCCAAGAGTACGGCAAAAACGCAAAACCGACGCTTCTCCGCTGTTTGTTTGACTTACGAGTTTGGAGATAGATAAGTCCCCAAGAAGCTCGGGGTTTTAGGCAACAAAATGCGCGATTCTGGATTGTGAGCTAGGCCCGCTGGCGACCAGATCGCATACCGCATCCCGCACCAAGCTTGATGACCTGTCCGCCATTGCACTGCCCGCCGGGGTATGGTGTTCCGGATGCAGGCGCGGGCGGACCGTCCACGCCGCTGCCCTCTTTCTACATTGGGCAAAGCAAACCTTTAAGTTCCGCCAAGTTCAGCAACAATGCCTCCGGCTCAAAGGTCCGGAGGTCATTCCTCAGTCGACTGGTATGGTGGCGGGCGCCCCCGAATGCGCAGTAGCGCATATTTGCATTTCGCGCGGCACTAAGACCGATGACGCTGTCCTCAATGACAAGGCACTCTCTGGCAGACACGCCCATGATTTCCGCCGCCAATAGCAGCACAGAAGGGTCAGGCTTCCGGACACCGATGTCATCGGAGGAGAAGAACCGTGAGCCTACAAGCCCCAAGAGACTGGCGGCTCTCATGCGGTGGATGAGTTCGAAACGAGATGTGTTCGATGCGACACAAAAGGGAATGGAAAGCCACTGGAGCAGTTCAATCGCGCCAGGTGTCGCCGACAGGGTCCCAGAGGCGGCCAGCTGGATCTCAGCCGCGGCCGTTTCCATGAAGTTCTTCGGCAGGCTTACACCGACAAGTCTTTCCAGATGCCGTTGTTGATCGTCCCGCTCAACACCGGAGAGCGTTGCCGTTATTTCATCTGGATGCACCTGGACACCTTCCGCGGCAAGTTTTGCCGAAATCACCTCCGATGCTACGATTTCCGTCTCCGCAAGGGTGCCGTCAAAATCGAAGATGATCAGTCGAGGCCGCGACCGATCGGACGTTTTGATCGATGGTGAAGCCATCATTTCGGATCACCGGGACGAATGACAGGCAGCTGATCAAGTCCCTCGTGACGATGGACAACGACATCCGATCCGTCCAACATGACGACATCGTATGATGGCGCAGCCGCCACAAATATGGGCTTGCCATATTGTTCCCAGTCCAGAACGATATGCTGCGCCGTGCCACGGCTGGCAGTAAACGATATGCCCGACAAACTGCCTGCTGCAGCAACATGCCGGTGACCAAAGAGCATGTGGCGGACCGATGCGTTTTTCCGAAGGATGGAAAGGAGCCGATCGGATTCCTTCATATCGCTCGTCTTAAAACAAGGCACATGCAAATCCGCCGGCGTATGGTGCATAGCAACCACGACTGGTCGGCCGGCGGCACGGAAAAGCTGGTCCTGCAGCCATTCAAACCGGCCACCGTCAAGACAACCGAAATGGCTGATGTCGTCCTTTGTGTCGAGCAAGACGACGAGCCAGTCGTGCAAGTCGACAGCCGCCTGAACGAATCCTTCCCCGCCGAATACGCCTCGAAATGCGCCGCGGTCATCGTGGTTGCCGATCGTCAAATGGACCGGGAGCCGGACCTCCGACAAGATCTCGCGCAAGAGTGCGTAAGCGGCTGGATCGCCTGTATCAGCAAGATCGCCGGTAATAAGGATGAGCTTGGCATCTGCGTGTACGCACGAGACATGGTCCAAGGTGTCGCGCAATCTCTGCGCCGGATCGATGCCGTAAAGCGTCTTGCCAGGGGCAACAAAATGAGGATCCGTGATATGAATGATTTTCTGCATTGCTCCACACTCAGATTGGGCCCGACCCTGGGAGGGACAAGAGACCGCTGCTGCGTCAGGCCACTTGATTGCCGTCGTTGTGGTGACCATCTATTTCAGGCGTCTGACAGCGAACCGTGAGCAGTGAGGGGTCGCCCCTCTCTGCCGCCCGGATCGAGGTGTTCGATTCCAAGCAAACACTTGACCGACGAACGGCAATAAATGTCGCGAGTTGTAAATGCTCGGGCCGCATAAGGGACCTCGGTCGCTATCGCTTTCGGTTGATCATGAAGTAACTCGTCCATCATCGAAACGGTGCCACGGGCCTGTGCTTCGAGCTCCGGTGAGTTCCCCCACGCAGACACGAATGCTCCTTCTTGACCCTCAATTGTAATTTGTGAGCAGCTCGGTCGAACACCGTTGAGTGTCGCTTGCGCGCCCGCCCCATGCCGCATCCGCCTGTCAGACTTCGCCGATATCGAATGCAAGGGATATCAAGTGGACGGAATCGCCGGGACAGTCGGTACAGGAAGACATTTTTGTGGGGTTGAGTGGATGGGAAGCTGCTGCAGTTCACCTTACGGCACCTGCTGCCACCGGGTCCGCCTCCTGCCATTTTGTATTGGGCTGGACTTCGCTCGTCATCAGCAGGACGCTAAGTTCTTCGGCTGATCGCGCGACCACCGCAGCGCCGGCTGACAGCAATCGTTGACCGTGGTCGTCGTGGCAGTGGCCGCCCGCGGTGAAACCGATCACCATCATCCCCGCGGCCACACCGGCTCGAACGCCTGCAATGCTGTCCTCGACCACGACGCAGCGCGCTGCCTTAGTGCCCATCTGGGCGGCAGCGAACAGGAAGAGGTCCGGTGCAGGCTTACCGGCCTTTACCATGGCGGAGCTGAACACGTGGGGATGGAAGTATGCCCAAAGTTCCGTCAGTTCAAGACCAAGCCGCAGCTTGTCGGGGGCGCTGCTCGATGCGACGCAGCGCGGCAATCGCAACTGATGCAGGAGTTGGTCAATGCCGCTGATCGCTTGCAGTTCCGTCTGGTAGCTTTCCTTTATCCTGGATTGCACGATGACGTCGAAGTCGCTGGGTAGAGGGCGGCCCCAGTCTTCTTCGATCATTTTCCGCATGGTGGCTGAGGAAAGGCCGGTAAACCGCAGAATCACATCAGAATACGACATGGGATAGCCAATGCGGGTAAGTTCTTCGGCATCGATTCGACTTGCCAGCGTCTCGCTATCGATCAGAACGCCGTCGCAATCGAAGATGACCAGTTCATAAGAGGCCTGTTGATTCATTGCATGCCCTCGGGAACCCAACCTTCTGCGGAGACCTCGACCACATGTCGGTCGCTAACTTCGAAGCGATGCACCAGGACCCCATCAACGTCGATTATCGCGATGTCAAAAGCGGGCGCATCCTCGACGAAGTCCGCGTCTCTCCGCGTGAAATGTGGAATGATCTGATGCGCCACGCCGCGGTTTGCACTGAAAGGGATGCCGCTCCAGGTGCCGCCAACATCGACATGCACATGGCCGTGGAAAATGTGCTGCACATTGCCGGCGCTGACAATCGCCTGCATGATCGGGCGCCAATTCTCGGTGCTCCAGGGTTCGAAATGCGGCAGGCCGATCGGCTGCAGCGGATGATGGACGAAGAGGTAGGCCCGCACATCCGACGCCTCGGCCACCCGGGCCAGCAGCCACTCGAGCCGACCATCGTCCAAGGAGCCATGACCGAAACCTTCCACCAATGTGTCGAGAAAAATGAGGCGCCCGGCAGATCCGTCGTGAACCGACTGGATAAAGCCGTTCTCATCGCGCGGCTCTCCAGGAAACGCCCGAACAAAATTCTCGCGGCTGTCGTGATTGCCGAGCAGAAGGCGGGCGGGCACGCGCAGTTCCTGCAGCACCTCGCGAAGCAGGACATAGGAAGCGAAATCTCCCTCGTCAGTGAGATCGCCAGTCACGACGCAAAGCTCGGCGTCGGCGTGATCGCGGTTGATGCGCTCAATGGTCTTGCGAAGCCGTTGGGCAGGATCGAAGCCGAAGAGCATGGCGCCTAACGGCACAAGATGGGGGTCGGTCAGATGAATGAGTTTCATGGATAATCCCGAAAAAGGGAGGGATGCCGCACAGGAGCGTGCAGCGTCTCGGACGAGGCGATCAGTTCGTTTTCGGCAGGAGTGCGCGAACCTCGGACGCCATGTCTGCGAGAGCGGCTTCCGGTTCCTTGGATCCAAGCGCAATAGCCGTCATCTCGTCGCGGAGGACCTCCCCGATCTGCACGCCGTTATCACCAGGCCAGGAGAACCACGGGCGGGCGCGGGGCGTCTGAAGCACGCTGGTGTACCAGTTCGGGTGCTTATCGTAGAAGCCGGCGAGATGATCCTTGTCGAGGGCAAGCGTGTTGGTCGGCATATAACCAGTATTCGGCACGACAATGCTCTGGCCTTCAGGACTTGTGGTGAACTTGACGTAGTCCCAGGCGGCGGCGCGCTTGGCGGGATCGTCGGTAAGGATTATCGCAACCATGCCGCCCGTCGGCATCGTCGCATCTTCAGCGCCGAGCGGCTGCTTGGCTGTGCGGAGCTTGAACCGATCTCCAATTTCACCTTCGAAACCGCTCACACTGCCGGCAGAGGCGAAGAAGAAGCCGAGCTTGCCGGAGGTGAAGAGCTGCCGGGCGGCATGGGAGTCGATCGCCGGCTGAGCGCCGTCGGTGTGGAACCGCTTGAACAGCTTGACGGCAGCCTGGCCTGCAGGACCGTCAAAAGCGATGTCGCTCTCCTTGTCGTTCATCATCTGGCCGCCGAAGTTGCGTACCAGGTTCTGCGTGGCCCAGTCGTCCGAGCCGAGCTGGTAATACATGCCGGACGTTCCATTGCCGAGCGCACCGACCTTGCCGGCCAGTGCGACGAAGCTGTCCCAATCGGTCGGAACCTTGTCGGGGTCGCCGCCCGCCTGCTTCACGAGATCGGCATTGTAATAAACGACCGGCGTCGACATGGCGAAGGGAAGTCCGTACAGATGGCCCTCGATTCTTGCCAGAGACAGGATTTGTTCCGTGTAGCCCTTATCGGCCAGGTGATGGGCGGCAACGAGATCGTCGATGGGCTTTACGAGCCCGCGCGTGACGAGCGGACGGAGCACGTTGAAGCCGACATAGTGAACGTCCGGCAACTCGCCTGCCATGCTCTGACGAATCAACGTCTGGACAGCTTCGTCATAACTCGGCGCAGCAGCGCGGAAGCTGATCTTGATTTCCGGGTGGCCCGCCATGAAGCGGTCTGCAATTGGCTTGTGGATCACTTCGTGTTCGGGCCAGGCGTAATAGACATTGAGTTTCGTCTCGGCTTGCGCTGGCATGGCTGCCGCTGCGACACCGGCAGCAAGGATCATTGCAACTGTTTTCACATTGCTCTCCTGAGTTTTGAGATGGGGGTTTTTAGAGACGGAGCTAGTGTCGGCCGAGCACCAGACCTCGGATGAAGTGTTTCTGCATGAGAAGGAAAAAAGCGACCAAGGGAGCAGTTACGAGAACGCCCCCCGCCATCAGCGCACCGACATTTCCGGCGCCCTCGCCGGCCTGCCGGAAATAGGCAATGCCGAGCGAAGCCGTCATCATGTCGGGATTGGTTATCACCACCATTGGCCAATAAAGATCGTTCCAATGGGCCACGATAGAGAAGATCGAGAAGGAGACGACGGCCGGCCAAGCTGCTGGCAGCATGATCCGCCAGGCGATCGATAGCTCGCTGAAACCGTCGAGCCGCGCCGCGTCGAGCACCTCATCGGGAAAGGTCACGAAGAACTGCCGGAACAGGAAGATGGCAAACACCGAAATGATCCAGGGCAGAACCAGAGCGGCATAGCTGTCGAGCAGTCCGGATTTTGCGAGGGCTATGTAGATCGGGATGGTTGGTATCTGCACCGGCACCAGAAGGCCGAGCAGGACGCCGACAAGCAGAATAGGGCGGCCCGGGAAGGACAGCTTGGCCAGCGCATAGCCACATGGGATGGCGATCGCGATCTGCAACACAAGAATTGCCAGACACACGACAAAGCCATTTGCCATGAACCGAAGCAGCGGAATTGCCGAGAGCGCAGTGCCGTAATTGTCGATTGCGCCGTGAAGGGTCGGCGTTGGAAGCAGGCTGCCGTCAAAGATCTCGCTCTGTGGCGTCAGCGAGGCAAGGATCATCCACAGAAACGGAAAGACCATGATGATCGCGCCGGTGACAAGCACAGCATGCGAGACAATGCGGGAAGAGGAAGATTGCCCCAGGATCATCACTGGCCTCCATTTGCTTTCCAGCGCGCCCGACGCTCGGAGACGCGCATCTGGACGAGCGACAGCAAAGTCACGAAGACAAAAAAGGAAACGGAGATCGCAGAAGCATATCCGACGCGGAAGAAGCGGAAACCTTCTTCATAAAAAGTGTAAAGAACGACGGAGGTAGATTTCATCGGCCCTCCCTGTGTGAGGACCGCGACCGTTTCGAAAACCGAAAAGGCGCGGATAATTGTCATCACGGTGACGAACACCGTAACTGGCGCCAGCATCGGCCAGGTGACCAGAAGGAAGCGCTTCAGTCCCCTGTCCGCCCCGTCGATAGTCGCAGCTTCGTAGAGCTCCTCTGGAATGGTCGAAAGGCCAGCCAGGAAAAGGATCATGTTGAAGCCAACCAACTGCCAGACGCCGATCGCCGCGAGCGCATATATGGCCGTCGCCGGGTCGGACAGGAACCTGACGGGCGATGCGCCCAGGAGCTGCAGCAGCGTGTTGGCAAAACCCAGACTTGGATGCAGGATTGCTTCCCACGCGGTCGCGAGAGCAACCAAGCTTGCAGCCACGGGCAGAAAGTAAGCGGTTCGATAGAGAACTGCGAACCGTGATCTAGCGATCAAAACGGCGACGAGCAGCCCCCACCCGATTGCCGTCGGCACGACCACAGCCACATAGAGCGCGGTGTTGCGCAGACTCTGAGCAAAGCCAGGGTCGGTCAACATGCGCGTATAATTAGCAACCCCGATGAATTGGATTCCGGCCAAGCCGAGCGACGCATTCGTGAAGGACAGAAAGGAGACAAGAATGGCGGGTCCGATGACAAGGGCAACAAGCAACAGCGTCGCCGGCACGGACAGAATTATGCCAGCTTGCGCCTGGGCCCGAGCCGGCCGGTACCTGCATGCAGTGTTCGGAGCTAAGGAACTGAGCGGAATGTCGTTGGCTAAGGCCATGTCAGGCTGCCCCGCTGTGATCGCCACGCTGGCGCGAGCCGTTGGAAGGAAAGAACCATGCCTTTTCAGCGTCGATGGTCAGTCCCAGATTGTCGCCGTCACGCAGTGATCGCGCGCGCTCGGCGGAAATGCGGGCGACGAACTGAGCGCCGGCCTCGGCATCGACAAAGACGTGAGCGTCGATCCCTGCGTGCTCAATGCGCGTGACGCGAACCGGCAGGGCTCCTGGATGATCCTTCTCAGCCAGGGTCGCATGCTCGGGGCGGAAGGCCAGCGTTCCGGCCAGCCCGGATCCGAGCGCGTCGCGAATGATGATCCTGCTGCCGCCGATCATGAGCCCGCCGCCTATAGGTGCGGCCACTGCCAGCTCGTTCAGGAATGGCTGCGCCAGGAAGCGCGCTACGTCTAGATCGACGGGTTCGCGATAGAGATCGGCAGGGGCTGCGACCTGACGGAGTTCGCCGCCAAAGATGACTGCGACGCGGTCTGAAAGCGCTGCCGCCTCGGCCTGGTCATGGGTAACGAAGATAGTCGTCGTTTCCATTTCCTTGTGAAGCCGTGCGATCTCGCCACGCGTATGGATGCGCAGCGCTGCGTCCAAGTTTGCCAAGGGTTCGTCCATCAGGAAGATCTTCGGCTTGCGCACCATGGCGCGTCCCAAAGCCACGCGCTGGCGCTGCCCGCCCGACAGCGCCGACGGTCGACGCTCGAGCAGCGCGTCGAGCTTGAGAAGCCCTGATGTCTGCCGGACCCGCTCTTGGATCGAGCGTTTGCGTTGGATGGCTCCGGGCAGCAGCGCGCCAATCACAGGAAGCCGTTCCAAGCTGCTTAGCTCACGCATGACCAGCGGGGCAGCAATGTTGTCGTGCACGCTCAGATGCGGATAAAGGGCGTAGCTCTGGAACACGAAGGCTAGGTCGCGGTCCTTCGGCGCCACCGCGTCCAGCCCCCTGCCGCCTGCACGCACATGGCCCTGGTCGGCACGCTCCAGCCCCGCGATGATCCGAAGAAGCGTTGATTTACCACACCCGGACGGCCCCAGCAGTGTCACAAACTCCCCCGCAGCAACCCTTAGACAGATGCCGCGCAGGACATCAATCGCGCCAAACCGCTTGCCGATGTCGTCGATGTGAAGGTCTAACGCTGCCATTCCGAGTTCCCTTTCGGTGGGCGTGACTTCTATCGGTGCTTTATTTCATTTTCGTGACAATATGGAGTTTAATTTCATTTGGCAACCGGTTTATCCATCGCCTTTCCGAGCGCCAGCATGAGGCTTTCGATCACAAAGATCTTGCCGATCGTCGATGTTAGGGTGCCGCCGATCGGGTGGTCTTGAAGGCCGGAGGCCTGCAGGGTGAAGTCAGCCGCTTTCTCGAGCGGGCTGCGGGCGCGATTGGTGATGGCGACGGTCAGTGCCCCCGCAGAACGGGCGCCCTTGAGGAACTGGACGGTGTCAACCGTGAGGCCGGAGATCGAAAGGCCGATCGCAACGCATCCGGGACTAAGCCCGCTGGCGACTTCGTGAGCCATGTTGGAATTCCTGAACGCAAAGGCCGTTAGCCCGACACGCAAAAGCCGATAGGCAAGCAGTTCTGCCGTTATACCGGACATTCCGGCGCCGTAGAGGTCGATCCGTCTGCTTGCCGCAAGCGCGGCGGCGACCTTCGCGAGAGTTTCGGAATCGGCATTGTTGTGTGCGATGCTGAGGTTTTGCGCCATGGTGTCGTGCAAGGATTGCAGAGCGCTATCCGCAGTTCCAGCAGCAGTAGGAGGCAGTCCCGGGCGGCCAATCTCGGCCGCCAATGCCAGCTTGAAGTCGCGGAAGCCGGAAAAGCCTATCTGCCGGCAAAGCCGCAATATGCTCGCTTCACCACTGGCCGCGAATTCACCTAGCTCCGCGACCGATTGGTGCAGCACCTTTTCCGGGTTTTCCAGAATGTATTTGGCAATGCGAGCGAGCGCATTGGGCAATCGATCGATGTCGTCCTGCAGGCGAGCCAAGATGCTCTCGTGCGATGCCGCTTTCATTGCAGGTGAGTTGACGCTCATTTCCACAATCCTCACCCCTTATGAATGAAGGAAAGAGCAGCGAGATACCATAAATTATCGATCAATTTCTGGACAATCGACCGAGGGCGGCCCCAAGGTCGCGAGAACAATGCCTCGCTCGTGACCATCCTGGCGTCGGTCCGCCAAGGTCAATAGTCCTCAATTCTCTCCGGGCCGGATCCACTTCTAAGCATCATTGCGGAAAAGCTGCGGCCTAATAGGTCGTATTTCAACCCCCTGTGATGGTGGCTATCCCATAGGTCATAATGCTCATTGGGGTCCTCTTTATGATCGAACAGCTCTCCTATTCCAACATCGTGATATACATTTAGTTTGTGACGTCCATCATAGTACATCGATGCGCGAGACCCTCGGCTGCCGCGGAACCTGAGGGAGTTGTGATACTCACTGACAACGTATGGCTTATGGCAATCCAGTGAAGTGTTCCCAAGCAGCATCTGGTCGAGTGACAGCCCCTGCATGGCCTTTGGGACCTCAAGCCCCGATAACGAGAGCAATGTGGGCGCAATATCGACCAGCTCGACAAGTGCATTCGACACCGATCCTTGGGCTGGGCTGCCAGGCACGGAAATCACAAGTGGGACATGCACCACACCCTCATAGAACCGGCAGCCTTTGTAGAGCAGGCCGTGGTCGCCCATCATATCACCATGATCGCTCATGAAGACGATGATCGTGCGATCCAGCTGGCCGGTTTCCGTCAAAGTGTCTAGTATCCGGCCGACCAGATCGTCCACCTGTGCCACCTCGGCGTGATAGGCCGCTCTCATCTCCCAAATATTGAACTTCGTTGGTGGCGCTTCATGCGTAGGTCCTGCCAATTCGTCGTTGTGCGCCTCACCCGCGTCTGTTGCTGCGTGCCAAGGATCCACCGCGAATTTCGCTTGCTGATCGACTCGTTCAAATTTCTTCTGGTGCTCGAGATCAATCGGCTTGAACGCAGGATCAGGCATATCATTTGGATTGAACCGCCTGAGGTAGTCTGGCGGGGGATTGAGGGGCGGATGAGGCGCGTCGATGTTAACGCCTAAATACCAACTACGATCAGAATGCATCTTGATGAAGCGCTCAGCCCGATCGCCTGCCCAACGCGCCTGCCGATATTCTGCGGCTGGTCCCGGACCATAGTGTTGGTCAAGATAGGGTTTGAAGTAGGCTTCGGGATTGATCCCTTTTGACCACATCCACGCATGATAGTCGTGGTTGCCTGACCACTCCGGAAATGGCTCAGGGCTCCAGTAGAACTCGGCAAATCCATCATCGGGGCGCTTTTCTATCATGCCACGTGTGGCAGACAGGTGCAGCTTTCCTATGTGCCCTGTATAGTATCCGGCGTTCGCCATCAGTTTTGGGAGCAAAACGAGATGCGAAGGAAATGTGCCGGCGCCGTTCTGATGCACTTGGTGTGCGATCGGATACAAGCCTGTCAGAAAGCTCGTTCGGCTCGGCGTGCAGATAGGGCTCTGACAATACGCACGGGCGAATGCCGTGCCCCTCGCCGCCAGGCGGTCAATATTGGGAGTCTGCGTGCCTTTGAACCCTAGGCACTGCAAGGTGTCCCAACGCTGCTGATCGCTGCAAATCCAGACTATACTAAAGTTCCTCAACTCTCATCCCACGCGCTATGAAGGTTCAGTTCGCGCGCGCACCGGCGCGCAAAACCGCGCCGGTGGCGACGTGTAACGGCTATTTCAGGTATCCAGCGCGCTTCACGATTTCGACCGCATCACCTTGAGCATCGTCCAAGGCAGCCTCTGGGCTCTTGCTCCTGACAACCGCTTCTTGCAGGGCACGGCCAAGGCGATCGCCGATCTCCTTGAATTCTGGAATGCGAGGATAATACCACTCGGGCGCCCCGCGAAGCGTTTCTGCATACGTTGCCGCAAACGATCCATGGCCATAATCATAGTCATGTTTCGCACGGATTTCCGGATCGTCCCACAGCGATGTCCTGGTGATGGCGACAAAGGTGCTGTCGAGCGAAATCCGCTTCATGAGATCTTTACTCGTCGCCCATTGAAGGAAGGCCGCTGCAGCTGCCTTGTTTTCTGATGCAGCTGGAATGACATACGCCTGTCCCGCAAAGGGCGGGAACCTCCCACTTACGCCGCCAGGGGGCAAAGCAAACCCAAGCTTGCCGACGACCTTCGACAGCTTGGGATCGAGAATGCGACCTGCGGTGGGAGCGCCTTCGACAGTCATAGCAATGCGGCCCTGCTGCATCGCGATGACAACATCATCGAAGGTTGCTGAGATGCTCCCAGGCACAGTGAAATTGGTCATCACATCCGTGTACCATTTCAGCGCCTCCACCGCAGCGGGCGAATTTACCGTGGGCGTCAGATCCGCTGGTTCGTTCGCAAAATATTTACCGCCAAAACCATAAAGAACCTGGCCCCAAAACCATATATTCTCGCCAGTATCCGGTTGACCCCGTAGCGCCGTGCACTGAATGTCTGCCTTTCTCAGCAGATCACAATCATTACGGAACTCTTCCCACGTTTGCGGTGGCTGTTTGATTCCGGCTTTCTCGAACAAGTCGGCACGATAATACAGGAGCTGTGTCGCCGCGAAATGCGGAAATGCCAGCTGTTTGCCGTCCTTATTGTAGAGGCGCAGCACGGGAGCGATGAAATCCTGTACGTCCGCACTCTTCATGTCTATGTAATTATCGAGCGGCTCCAGGATATCGCCAGATGCGTATCGCCCGAACTCCTCGCTCCCTAAATATACCACGTCGTAACTATCTGAACGCGTTAGGAGCTCGACCGACACTTTTTGAACGGTCGGCGCATAACCGAAGAGATCAAACTGCACTTCAGCGCCAGTCTTCTCTGTGAATTCGTGCGCGAATTTTTTGAGCTCCAAATCGTATGCCGAGTTTGTCGATAGGACCTTTATTTTCACGCCGTCATAGCGCTGCTGAGCCGACGCTCCGCCGCCGACGGCAACACCTAATGCAACAGCAAGAATTCCAAGACATCTCATTGCTTTTCTCCTTGAGCTAGCGTTTCACCCTTTCACGGAACCGGTCGTTGTTGGGCCGGCGACGTATTTTTTTACGAACGGCACGAACACCACGATCGGGACCAGCATAAGCACGCATGCGGCTGCCGCCTTGCCCCAATCGGTCCCCTCAAATGGGATGAAATTCAGTATTGCGACGGCGGCAGTTTTCGCGTCATCGCGTGTCAGTGTCAGCGCGAAAAGAAACTCATTCCACGAACCAATAAATATCAGTATTGCTGTTGCAATGATACCAGATTTGGCGATGGGTATCGAGATGAGCGTCATCGTCTGCAGCGTTGACGCGCCGTCTATCATCGCGGCTTCTTCAATTTCACGCGGCACTTGGTCAAAAAACGCCGACAAATACCATATCGCAAGCGGAACCGCGAACATTGTGTTGACGATGATCAGCGCAATCTTCGTGTCGACGAGGTGTACTTGGCGAAAAAAGAGAAAGTAGGGGATGATGTAGATCATCGCTGGCGCCGCCCGGAGTGCCAACACCAGCGTCAATAGCCTTCGCATCGCAGTTTTCTGCAAATGAGAGATGCCAAAGGCTGCCGGGATCGAAAGCGCCATGGTCAATATGATGGTGCTGCATGAGACCACAATTGAATTGATGAGCGCGGAAGAGAAGTCCTTGTCAGCGATTGTCGCGGTATAGTGCTGAGCGGATGGCTCCCTCACGATCACGGGCGGCCATTGAAACATCTCGGTCGGCTGCTTGAGAGATGTCGATAGGGTCCACAATATCGGCGAGAACAGGAATAGCGCAAAGGCAGCGGAGACAAGGTATCCGTAGATGCGACGTCCGAGGTCCCGACGCATGGGCTCACCTCCCAACGCGAGGGGCCGAGATTTGGCGAGTGGATGATATTCGGAGATGTGACGTCCAAAGTATCGATGCATGGGCTTACCTCCCAACGCGAGTGGCCGAGATTTGGCTAATAGACCAAAAACACACGCCGACGATCGTTGTTGTGAATGCCACGAGAATTGCGGCGGAATAATCTAGATCGAGATATGTAAATGCGGTCAGAAAAGCGTAGAAGTTTAGGGGTTCAGTCGCCCCAGCCGGCCCGCCACCTGTCAACACGAAGATCACGGGGAAAATCCCAAGGACCTCTAAAGCTTGAAACACGGCGACGGCTCCCATCGCAGGTAAGACAAGCGGTATGGAAATATGCCATTGCGCCTGGGCCCAACTTGCTCCGTCGAGGTTTGCCGCCTCATAAATCTCGTCTGGGATCGAGTCCAAAGACGAGAGAAGCAGCAAAGCAACGATGGGAACGCCAAACCAAATCGATACGATGATCACCGAGATCAGCGCTGACGTTTTGCTTCCAAGTAAGTCAGCTTCGAAATTGTGACCGAACAAGCTTGCGAGATAAGACAAGCCGCCGACACCAGGAATGAGGAACAGCTTCCACACAATTCCGCCTACCGCTGGCGGAACTACGGACGGAAGCAGGAAAGCTGCTCGCATCCACCGTGTGCCAACGAGCTTTTCCTTAAGCGCTATTGCCAACGCTAATCCACACAGTAATTGGAGGACGACGGGGACGACGACCAAAATGAACGTAACCAGCGCGGCGTTGATAAACCGACCGTCGGACAAGAACCGCGCGTAATTGTAAAGCCCGATAAAGCGCGTCCTTTCCGGGAAGGCTATGTTGAAGTCCCCGAACGAGAGGGCAACGACAGCTGCAATCGGGACGAGCGTCGCGAGACATAGGAACCCGATCGCGGGTGTAATGAGCGCCGAAGACACTTTAGGCCGGGAAGATGCCATCGTCCGTTAGTCCTGGAGTTATTTATTCTCGCCCTGAATGGGTCCCCAAGCTGCTGCCAGCAATGCTAAAGCGAGCTTCAGTAAGCAGAGGGCGTCACGATGCAGTGTTCCCCGTGGTGAGCTATTCGCGGCCGTCGACGTGATGAAGTGCCGAGACAATTCCACGGTGTATAGTTTTATTGTAGGGTTACCTTTCCAAGTTTCATACGCCTTTGGAAACAGAATGCTGCGCAGCATTCAATCGGCAGGCGAAGCACGACGCATTCTTGCCCGTCAACGGGCTCGAGACAGCGGGATCACTGCCACTGGCTCGCCATTGCTGTCTTGATCAGGGCCAAGAAGGATGCCCGGAACGTGTCATCTCGTGACGCGCGTGCTCAGACCCGGGGCTCCGATTCATTCACGGTCACCTTTGTGTCATTTTGGCTATAACGAAACTGGGCATCAGTAAGTCCGGCCGCGTCGGACAGTTCTGCGGCTAGCAGCTGAGCGGGCAGGATGTCCACGATTGATCGTCCCACACGGTTCTGCAAAGATGGCACCTTCACAACTGCTAGGTTTTTGGCGTCCTGAGGCGACTCGCTTGCGGTTACCAGAAGAACTGCACAGCCGATTTCAGCCAATTCCTGCGCCAATCGCACTTCGCGGCCGTCACCAAATATCAAAATCCCGGTTGCCTGATCCATCGATTCCATCGGGCCGTGCAAGTAGTGCAGCGTGTCTGCGACGCCGGTGGGCACCCTCGCAGCCTCGCGAATGAGCAAACAAGCCTCGCCCGCCGTACCCAAAGCCGATATCGCGCCAACGCAATCGATCGCCCGCTGGTCATGAAACATTTCTCCAATGCGTGCCATCTTTTTCGCAGAGGTTTCCAAGACCTCGCTTGCTATCAGAGGAATGTCGTTCCAATTGAAGCTGTCTTCACCGCAGAGCGCATCTATCAGCAGCCCGCCTGCCAGCAGCGAGCCTGTGTAGCCGGTGCTCGACGGCAGTGAATCCGGACCGGACTCGAAGCGAAGTGCTGCCGAAGCGGTGCGTGACAGCGGGTCGTTGCCTCCGCTTGTAATCGCGAGGGATGGTAACGTGCTGTGGATGGTGAGTGCAGCGATTGGCTCGATGCTTCTTCCTCCGACAGAAAAGACTATGATCGCGTCGCCAGGGTCCCCCGGCTCCATGAGATCGACTGCGCGCCAAGTATTTGCTCGTCTGCCGCGGCGTTGCAGCTCACCGGCCACTACCCCCGCTGCCTCGTAACTCGCGCCTATTCCTGTAACGACGACAGTCCCCTTTTCAAATGGCGCGAGATCAAGGTCGCGAAGCTGCGTTCCGACCACTTCCAAGGTATGGCGAAACTGATTGGGTTGACGGGCGATCGTTGACCTGTAAATCATTGGATATCCATATGTTGAGAGACAATTGAGGTCTCTGGGCCATCCCCGGCACTGCAAAGTTGCCGCGCCAAGACGCAGGCGCCTAAGACCGGCGGCTTGTCGAGGAAGGTGACCGCCACTGTCGCCCCGAAACGATCGGAAATTTGATGGGAGAACGCATTGGCTAAAAGTGGCTGGGCGAGGATGACCCCTCCGCCTACCACCACGTCTTTGTCGGACACGCCCGCCAACTTCAGGTGGTGAACTAATTGGGTCAGGGCCGCTGCGCCCTCGTCAATAACGCGCTTAGCCAACGACGAGCCTTCATTGGCTGCGTAGAAGATAACGGGTGCGTGTCGCCCCAGAGCCGAGGCACCGCCTTCCTTCGCGATAGCGGTGCCGATGTTCGTGGGGCTATTCAGTCCAAATGCCTCACAAAGCGCTTCGACAAGCGGCTCTGACCTTGCCCCTCCGAGGTCAATGTGCCGTCGCACTGCTCGACCAGCCTCACGTACTAAACCGGGAGCGCTCCCTTCGTCTCCGATTGCCCAGCCCCAACCGCCTGCGACATGCATCCTGCCTTTCTGGTCCCGAGCAACAGCGATTGAGCCAGTTCCCGCGACGACACCAATTCCGCTGGAAAGCCCCATGGCTAGGGGAAATAGCTCTGCATCGTTGACGACCCTCAACGGGCAGGCAAAATGATTAGAAAGTGGTTTTTGCAGGATGGCACACTCGGCCTCATCATCACATCCATGAGAGCCAATCGCGATGCCGTTGGGAGTGGCGCCATCCGCAAATCCGCTGATTAGCGCGATTAGTCCAGGAATATCGTGGTCATAGGCTCCACAACGCCATTCACTGGTCCTCACCACCAAGTCGCGGCCCATGCCCTGTTCCAGGCAGCTTCTCAAATGCGTTTTGGTGCCTCCGATGTCGACACCAATCGATATAGAACCCATCTCGTCATCTCTGTTCGCATTCGCGCCCAGCGGCCGCGGTCCCAGTCTCTCGCTGAAGGAATACCACTTTTTTTTCGTCTGCGGAAGATGGTTTTTTTCATCATGCGCGACTCTCTCCCCGCGCGGCGATGATGGTCAAATGCCGTGCAAAAAGGCTGGCAGGCGGCTGGGGGCTCTAACGAAAACAATGTTCACGGCTTGGCAATCTGCTGAAAAATTCCTATTGCTTTCACTGCCCGTGTCAATCAAGCCTAGGGAGCTGGAGCTCGGCGACATCAAGGGAATCGTAAATGCAGGAAAAGATCTTGGCGCGCTTGCGTTCGTCTCAGCCCAGCCTCAGTCCGGCGCTCCTTCGCATCAGTGAGTACGTCCTTAACGATCCCGCGAAGGTCGTGAACCAAACTATCACGGAGGTTGCTGACGGATCCGGATCGAGCGAAGCGAGCGTCTTGAGGTTCTGTAGAGACATCAAGTTTTCGAGCTTCCAGCGTTTCAAACTGGCATTGGGGATCGAACTCTCCACTCACCAGACAATCAGACACGCCAGCCCGTCTGGTGACGTCATCGACGACACGCTGTCGACGGCCATCACCGCGCTCAAGCAGACAAAGGACCTGTTGAACCACGCCGCTCTCGAATTGGCGGCAAAACAGATCATACGAGCAAAAAGCATAGATCTGTACGGGTTCGGCGGCTCTGCGAATGTGGCCCGATACGCGCATTACTTGTTTGTTCGATTCGGACTGGTGTCGCGCGTGCTGGACGACCCACATCTCGCCGTCATGAGTGCAGTGAATCTCGGGCCGAAGCAAGTCGCACTGGCAATTTCGGAATCTGGCTCGAGCAAGGATACAATCAACTCACTTATGGCGGCCAAGGCGGCTGGCGCATTTACCATCGCAATCACCTGTCATATACGCAGTCCGATCGCTGCCAACGCGGACGCTGTACTGGGAGCATCCTCAACAGACACGCCCATCACGCGAGGAGCATTCTCCAGGGTCGCTGGACAATATTTGATCATCGACATCCTCGCCAACATGATCGCTAAAGATGGCAGCAAGTTCCAGGCGGCTATGCAGCGAACCGCAGAAGCCACCATAGATAAAAGCTTTTAGCCGAAACGTTCGCGCAGGTAGTCGTTCAGGAAGCGACCGTCCGGGTCGAAGCGAGCCCTTTGAGAAATAAAATCCCCGTATCTTGGGTACAAGGCTTCGATCTCGGACCGGCCCAGGCTGTGAAGTTTGCCCCAGTGCGGACGACCTTTTACCCAGGAAAAGATTGTCTCGCAATCGCGGATGAAATCCCAGTAGTCCTCTCCTGCTGCGCCGGACACCGATATCATTGCGGTCTTCCGCTCAAAGTATGGACTCAACCAAATATCGTCAGCCGCCACGGTTCTATACTCAACCGGGAATATCTGCGACGGATGCTTCATCTGGATCAGCTTGCGTATTTCACGCAATACCGCCGGACCGTCCTCGTAGGGCACCGAGTATTCGCATTCGTTATGGTTCGGCATCGGAATTGAACCCGGAAATATCCGATAGCTGGGCCCTATTCTCTCGCCGGCCTGTGCTTCGACAGCTGCTGACGGCTGAGTTGTGACGTTCAGCGTTCTGATTTCGCAGACATCAGCTTTACTGCGCGTACGACCAATGCCAGACGTGTCGGGCAGGCTGTATAACGATGCCGAGTGTTCGGTCGGGCACCAGAACACGCGGAGGCTCCGGTTTTCCTGACATAGCTGATCCAAATGATTCATGCATTCTTCAAAATCCTCACGCCATATTTTGTCATGAAGATCAAAAGCAGGAACAAGCTTCATCGTGACGGAAAGCACCACGCCAAGCATTCCGAGACAAACTTTCGCAGCGTTGAGGACATCGATGTCTTGCGAAGCATCGAAATTGGCGATGGATCCATCGCCCATCGCTATCCGCATTCCAATTATCGGGCCCGCTAAGCATTGCAAACTATCGCCGCTGCCATGCGTACCCGTCGATACGGCCCCGCTCATCGTCTGCAGATCGATATCGCCCTGGTTGGGCAATGCCCAACCAGCAGAACGCAGTTCAAGGCCAACGTCACAAATCCGCGTTCCGCCGCGGAGGGTTACGCTGCCGTTGGTTGGGTCGATATTTTCGATCCCTGTTAGACGCTCCGCGGAGATTAGAACTCCGTCCGTGGGGACAATCGGCGTATAAGAGTGCCCCGTACCCACTACGCGGACGCGCAGATTGGTTGAAGCTGCTGTCTTGATCGTTCTGCAGACGTCATCGTCCGAACTTGGCATTTCGAAATGCTTCACCCGACAAACCTGATTGCTCACCCAGTTCCGCCAAATCATGCTAGGGCCGAGTGTCTGCGCTCTGGTCTCTGAAGAAGGCAATGGAGTTCTCCTTGCGTGTGTTTTCTCGCTGCTAGGTGCTGGGGCAGCCGCCTCGGCCCGCCAGAATAGGGTCGTCACGCTGTGCCCAGCGCCGACTCATTTTGGCAGGCATGACGGATATCATCATCGACCTAGATACAAAAGAAGATTATCTCCATTATAACTCGGTGCCCCGGCAGACCGACCATTGGCGCGGGGCAGCGGTGACCGCTGGTGGTCCACACTCGCTTCTCCCGTCGATGCGAACGGAAAATTATCGTTTCAGAGCCTTCCCCCCACAAGAGCCGACGACTGGCACCGGCCGGTTGCGTCGGGCCTCACCACGTATTTCGTGCGAGGCTTTCGCCGAAGGACGCGTATGCTGTCTTGTGCACGTCAATCAGCCTGTTGGACAGTTCTGGCTCTTGGCCCGGCGGCCTTGCAGTGCAGGAGCGTTTGGCGAGTCCTGGCCCCAGCTCTTGACCTTGTCCTTGCCCTTGAAGCGCATCATCAGACGCCGCCTCATAGAGCGCGCGCCGCACGTCGACGTCGCCTGCCTTCGAGATGCGGCCCTGAACGTCGATCGAGGTGCCCGACTGCCGGCGTCGCGACCTCAGCCCGAAGTAGGCCGCGACGTCGCGCGAGCGGCGGAACCGCGTGGGATCGTCCATCGCCGTTCATGAACGAAAGCGCCGTCACCGGACCGACGCCGGGGATGAACGCAGCGCTCGAACCGTCGTGACGCACTCTTCCATCGGACGGACGGAGCATCGAAATCGAGCGCGGTCCGGCTGTCTCATTGTCGGCGCGGCGGCAGGCAGGATAACGTGGTTCAGTCGTTCCTGGTTTGCATCGGTGCTCATCCGCCGGAGCGGATCTCCTTGCTCAGATGGGGTCCGTCAGCGCGCCGGCGCCATGCGTTTTATCTGCCGCCGCACCGCTCATCGATGCGCTCCCAGCAGCTTGCGGTCCTTGACATGGGCGCGCCGCGTGGCATCGGCCTCGCTCGCGGCCGCATCGCCGACGTAAACGTCCATCGCTCCACATGGCGTGTATGATCACCGCCAGCTTGCGCGCCACCGCAACGCAGGCCTTGCGGTGGCAGGAGCGTTTGGCGATGTCCCGGCCCCAGCTCTTGACCTTGTCCCTGCCCTTGAAGCGCGTCATCAGTCCTGACGCCGCCTCGTAGAGCGCGCGCCGCACGTCCGCGTCGCCGGCCTTGGAGATCCGTCCCTGAATGTCGATCGTTGAACCGGACTGCCAGCGCCGCGACGTCAGCCCGAAGTAAGCGGCGACGTCGCGCGAGCGGTGAAAGCGCGTGGGATCGTCGATCGCCGTCATGAAGGAGAGCGCCGTCACCCGACCACGTCGGGAATAGCCATGAAGCGCCGGCACGGCTCGCTGTGCGCGACGATCCTCACGACGAGATCATGCAGCCGGCAGTACTGTCGCCACAGCGCCGCGCGCGCCGTCAGCATGGCGTCCATCAGCTCGGCCGACAACGGATTGTCCGCCACCGCCTGGCGTACCGCGCGTTCGAAGGCGCCACGTCCGACCTTGCCTAAGGCGGATGCCGAACGACTTCAGCGAGTGGCGGATGGCGTTCTCCAGGTCGAGGAACTTCGGCCTTCAGATTGCGCCGGTGCGTCAGCAAAAGGCGCGTCCGGTAGCTCAATGGCTCGACGGACACGAACTCCGACGCCATGCTCGAACATCAAGTCGGCAAGTTGGCGCCCATCGAGCAGAATGACGCGTTGAGACAGGTGCTTCACGAATTCGTGGGCATGTGGGCTGAATGTCGAGGTGGTCACGAAAACACCCTTCGTCGCTCCTAGCCCTACCAGACTGCCGACGAATCCTTGAACATCAGGTCGCCCAATAGCGTTTGCGACAGCATAACGCTTCGCTTGAACATACACCGATCGAGACCGAGCCGATCCTCGTTGATTACGCCATCAACCCCGCCGTCGCCCGAGCGCCCAAGCTGGGCGGCTGCGTTCTTATGCGATCCGCCATAACCCATGGCGACAAGTAGATCGACAATGAGCCGCTCAAAGAAGGCCGGGCTGTTTTGGCCTATCCTGTCCAAAATGTCTGCCCGCAAAGCGGTTAGTACCGCCTGATAGGCACTTTCGATCTGCTCTTCCGGCGTCGCCTCCGTCGCGACGTCGGATGGCGTCTCCCCTGCACTATCATCGGAGCCGTTGCCCTTGTAAAACTTCCTAAACTCTGGGTGTTTCAATAGCAGCTTCACGTCGATGCGGTCAGGGCCGCTGGTGAGCAATGACAGACCTGCTTCGGTGGCAACGAACCGCCCTCGTGCGGGAGAGGCGAGCAGTCCCGCTTTGCTCATGTAGAATTTCGCCCAGTGGATACGGTTGTGTAGCACGTGCTGCTTGCCGCTCGGCAACAGCTGCTCACGCTATTCAGCGGTGAGACCAAACCGTGCAGCAATCTCGGCCTCGGCTAGTGGGCGGAGGTTTCGTCCTTCGAAGAGACCTCAAGAACCGGGAGCATGAGCGATTGGTAGTCAGGGATCGGCATCGTGCTTTCAGCCTTCGAATACACGGAATGCAGTTGAGGCGGCGAGCGCTGACACGTGGGAATATCCCCGACTGTCGGGGGCATTACTGTCGATCGGCTTCGCTGAGCTTGACCTGCGGCAACTCATCGCCGCGACACCTTACTCGTGGAGGCAATCCCTTCGCCAGCGGGGGCCTCCGACGGAGTCGCCAAAGCGAAACGCGCAAACCTACCCAATCGCGTTCCAATTCTTGCTTACGAACAAGCCAGTCTGGAAGCACGCTGTCCATCGCTTTCCAGAATTGCTTGGAGTGGTTGTGATGCAGCAGGTGAACCTGTTCGTGTAGCACCACGTAGTCGATAACCTGTACCGGCAGCTGTAGAAGTCGCCAGTTAAAGTAGAGTGTCCTATGCTTGCCGCACGAACCCCAGCGGAATCCAAGGTCCCTCACAATCACCTTAGATGATTGTCTGCCCGCTTAGTCGTTCAAGCTCGGCCGATCGTGATCGGAGCCATGCAGCCCCTTCGTCCATGAACCATCGCTGAAAATGTAGAGCAGCCTTCGGAGATCGTGGACAAGCGCGTGCGCCGTTACGATTTGACGGTGAGTGGTTTGAGCTCAGGCGCAGTGCAACGAAAGTATCTTCTATCTCGGCCGAAGCTACCGACTTCGCAGCGTTGCGGCGCGTTGGACGATCTCGTCGAGCACATATCCGTCCTGATCAACCGCTCTCCACACCCAGGATTTCTGACCGTTGATGCGCACCACGACTTCATCGAGGTGCCAGACATCGTTTTCGTTTGCGCCTTCGGCGTATGCGGCGGGCATAATCAGGCAGTGCATCGGCACCATCGGAGGATGGTCTCGTGGGGAACGACAATCCCGCGATCGAGCAGCATTTCCCTGACATCGCGCAGACTCAGATTGGAGCGGAAGTAGCCAGATAGCACGGGCCACAATTTCGATCAGGTAGTTCGATCACACGTCATTTCGTCAGTATCGATTGTCGCGCATCTCGGAACCAGATCCGCCCTGCGTGTGAACGATCTTGAAACGAGATGATGTGGGACGACAATCGGTATTTGACCACTACCATTTAAATAGAGATTCTTTGGCCGCTCGCTTCCGCTGAGCTTGATAAAGCGCTGACATTAGCACGAAACAATGAATGGGAGGAGGAACATTTCATGTCGCAAGAACTCGAATATCTTAGCCGTTACGTCGCTGCGGGCCGCCTGAGCCGACGTGAATTTCTCGGCCGTGCGACGGCGCTCGGCGTTTCAGCGACGTTCGCCAATTCGATCCTCGCCAGCGCTGCGCGCGCGCAGGGGCCTGTCCGCGGCGGTATCACCAGGGGCGGCCTTAGTGGTGCTGGGGCAACCGACAGTCTCGATCCGGCGACGTCCTCGAAGATTATATCAAGATCGTGGATATGATCAGGCGCTTAGCGTTATTGCGAGGAACGTTAGTGAAGGAACTTCAAGCGCGTCGTAACGACACTAGCTCCTGCGAAACGTGATCATCACCTAAGTGGAAGAACCGGAGCTGTGGCCGAACAGCGACAATCACCGCAATAGGTCGGAGAACAACCCGCTGCGCGGGATGGACGCGCGTGGTAAGGTAGAGGTCACGATCCGGTTGCCGCGCCCGCATTGAGCGTCGTTCGGCGGGGCAGAGCATCACAGGCTTCGTCAACAAGAAGCCTGACCACCCCCACCCTGTTCTCGATGCACCGATCAGCCCGCCGCGCCAATGGTTGATTGACGACATGACCATGCGCCGGTTCAGCCAGGAGGCGCAGCGCAACTACGTCCGCGATGTCGGGCGGTTCGCAAGCTTCCTTGGCCGATCGCCTTGCGAGACGCTGTGTTAGAGCAGCCAATTGTTATGCGAGTGCATCTTGCTTAAGCAAATTGCACTTTTGCCAAACGTCTTTATAGACAAAATGGGCTCTGGCGTAGAGGATTAGAATAGCCAATGGGAGGGGAACGAAATGCACAATGGTCGTAAAGAGAGCGAGCTGCTCGCCCATGCAAGACTGGTCCACGGCAGCGTAGAACGACCAATACAGGGCCGCTAGCCCGAACAAGGATGTGACGGCCGCGCAGCATGTTACCCAAGTGGCCAAACTATCGTCATTGATGACGATCTCTCGCTTTGCCGATTCCAAACGTGCCCGAAGGCTGCCGGCTGATGAGGGGTTTCTCACCTTTCTTGTTCCGATTAACGTTTCGATTGCCGCGATCTGGCGTGCAAGCGGTCCTCGAGGAACGATTGCCAGCTCTCTAAAAATCGACAGCGCCAAATTCAATCCGAACGCTAGTTGAAGCAGTCCGGAAAACTCATTCAGACGAAAACACTCTGTTGCGAGCGACTGAGATGCCATTGAAACTTACCCCCCGACCTTCGGCAGTGGAAAGCATCCGCCGCGCGCGACGATTGTCAATTGAAGCGGTCGCGATTGAGGCGAATATCCGACCAGATTTCTTGACTGAAATGGAAACAACCCCAACCGACGTCAGCAAGCGAGTGGCGTTTTCACTTGCCTCCGCTCTGGCTGTACCGGTCCAGTTCCTGTTCGCCAAAGACGTAGAAATCGACGCCAATATGCCTGATTTTCGCGCCGCCAATAATAGGCCAGCGGTTCTTACATCGGCAGGACTAACGCGAATCGCGCGTGCTCGTTCTATCGCCGCCTACCTGGCGGACCGAGCGTTCGAAGACTGCGCCAGGTTCGCCAATACAAATAGCGTGACCATCCATCAGCAGTCGACCGCGCGAAAGCTATTGAAATCGCTCTATGTCCCCGTCCAGCGCGTCGATGGATCGGTGGATCCTACCCTAACGTTCAGGGAGACGCGTGTATCGCTAGAGCGGAAAGGCATCATCGTGCTCTGCGATAGGGTAGCGGACCCGTTCCGTGGGTTTTGTTACTCTCCTACCGGTGACTTTCCCATCATCTTCGTGAATACAACCGGGCAGCGGCCCGCTACCAAGCTGTTCACACTGATGCATGAAGTGGTGCATGTGCTCCTTGGCAAAACGGGAGTTTCAGACCCCGCCATTCTCAACAACCAGGTTGAAAGATTCTGCAACTCGGTGACTGCCTCGGTCATGATGCCTGCGGAGGAATTTTCCCAAGCCTATAAAAGCGTCGCGGGAAGGGGTGCTAGGGCCGTCGTTGATCTCCTTTCCAGACGATTTGGCGCCAGTAAGCAGGCGAGCGCCTTACGCGTCTCTGATTTGGGCTTGAGCAAAGGCTTTTACGCTGCGTGGTCTGCGACCCTGCCGTCTGAAGTCCCCATGATCGAAGAAGAAGACGAAGGTGAGGAAAACAGCGGGGGCGGTGGAATTAGCTCGCAGATTGCCAGGTTCGGATATCTTCTGCCTAACATGCTCACCGCCGCGGTCGACAGGAAGGCAATCTCTCAGTTCGATGCGTACCGGCTCACCAATCTGAAGCCAAGTACGATAAAGCAGATCGCCGCCATCGGTGTTAACCGGCTGGGGCCATAACAGCATGGCCTATAGCGGCATCAACTTTGTGCTTGATCTAGAGGCATGCCTCTATTTTAGCGAAGCTGGCGGAAACCTGAAAGCCGCTCTGTTCCAACGAGCGAAAGTCGAACGCATTGCGGTACCCAAAGAGGTTTTCGACCAGGTTCGTATCTTCGACAAGAGCTTGGCCGATGAGATATCGGAGTCGGACATCGAAATTGTCGAACTCGATTCCGACGTATACGTGGCCGCTTGCGCACTCAACGAAATCTTTATGACCTCAGGGCATCGGTTAAACGCGGCCGCAAACGAAAAGGTCCCCTTCATAGCTCTCGTCCATTGTGCGCAAAATGGCGCTAAGCCGCCATGCCATTTGGTATCCGGCGACAACGGACTCCACTCCTCGTCGATGAGAAGCCTCTGTGCCGCCCTGAAAGTCCCTTTCATGGAAGTCACCAGCTTCTAGCAGCATTTTGGCGCTGTGCGGGAACTTGGTGTGGGACCAAGTGGCAGCTTTGCTCGAAAACCCATCTAAGCGACTGTGCCCTTCCCGAGAGATGGGTGCACTTCACCATGTCTCCGGTATAAACCGTAACCTATGTGTCCAGAATGGACCCCTGATTTCTTTGGCGCACCCTATCTCTTAGAAACTTTTAGGCAACTTGAAATGCCGAGCGACGCTCGAATCCGAAACTGCGCTCCGACTTCCGCCCTCGTGCTTACGTGGTTGCTTACGCGAGAGATCGGTGCTGGTTGGAGAGAACGTCATGACTAAGATCACCAAAAGGGTTGTCGACGCCGCCCAGGTCCGCGAAAAGGACTACGTCATCTGGGATGAGGAGCTGCTCGGTTTCGGCCTTCGTGTGTTCGCATCCGGCAAACGCAGCTATGTCATCAATACAGGGCAGCCGGCCGCTCGCCTCGCTACACCATCGGCCTCCACGGGATTGGACGCCCGAGACGGCACGACCGGAAGCGAATGTCCAGTTCGGCCGTGTCGCTCAAGGCGACAATCCTGCCGACGAGCGTGAACTCGACTACAAAGCAATCACCATCAAAGAGCTGTGTGCGCGATATATCGCCGATCTGAACGCGGGGCTTAACCTGCAAGCGGTATGAAGCCCAGCTGCCGATTTAGTATTTCTCGAAGGTCGGATTGTAGTCTTTACAGGCCATTTCGCTCAGAATCGAATTCGAGTCGCGCAAGGCACGTAGCAAAGACGGTTTAGTAAGGCCGGCCAACGTCACTTTCTCTGCCGAAACGCCAACAATGACGCGCAGAAGAACGGCGAAGACGTGACGAACGAGATCAAGAGAGTGATCGTCCGGCCCAATAGTCGCTGACTGGTCTCTTTCGCTTCTCGCCATGCCAGCGAGGATTGTTCATGAATGTCAGCGTGTCTCCCAAATTGGTGGGCACGCCATGAGCGATGTCATTCCTGATCGCAAACGCGAGACGGGCTGCATTGCACCATGTCTCAAGCAGGGGTGCGCTCCTCTCCTGCTGGCAGGGTTGAGGCGAATGTTTCAAGCATCCGATCAAATCAGAGATCATCTTCGCGTCGGTCTCGGGTCGAATGCCCGTTGGATTGGCGCCCTCGAGCTTCCACAGTGCCCGCTCCAGGTGATGTTCGATGGCGGCGGCGAAGATGATGATCGCCGCGATACGCTGGCTGACCATGGGCGTCAGCCCAAGCCGCTCTTCGAGGGTGTCGGCCCTTCCATACGTCATTACAGGGGTAGTTTCATCTCGCTCACTCCTGACCGTATCCCCACAGCCGTTTCTGCCGCGCGATCTTGAGCCCGACCGTATTGATGGAACCCCCGGCCGCAGGGCAGATCCCCTGCGATAGTCACGGAGCGAGGAAAAATCCATCCAAATCGAATTATCCTCGTTGATGGACTTCGTGACGTGAATTTCCGACGCTAAAAAGGTCGAAATGCCAATTCTTCTCAGTAGGATCAGGCTGTCGAATTACTTATCCTAAGGCATCATCGTCATCTTCGGAAAGGACGCCCCGATGACTGACGAGCGTTCCCGCGGCCGCCCTCGCGGCACAGGCAAGAACGATACAGTCTTCCTGACCATGGTTGCAGATCTCATGGTGAAGACGCCTGGCCTGAAGTATACCACAGCCATGACGCGCATCGTTCGGCAGCGCACGGACTGGGATGCGGCGAGTCCAGAGGCGGCGGTCCGTCGCTGGCAAGTGAAATGGAAGGTGCAAGGTGAGGCACTTCTCGCCGCTGCGCATGAGCGCGCCATGCCGAAGCCTGTAGCTCGGATAGGCCGTCATTCGCGCTTGCCAGACATGAGCGAGGCGCAGGCGATCGTCACGCTGATCCTAGATGCCGTGCGGAACCACGACCCCGTTCATTACCGCTCGCTTGAAACCACACGCTAACTCCCTGCGCTGAGTGTAGGTGATTATGGAATTCGCGGAGCGGCAATAGTCATCGTAGGATTACAACGTTGGCAACACTTTGCGACCTGGCAACACGGCTACCTCTTGTGATCGGGGGACTGCTCGACCGCGAGACCAACCTCAAGCGCGGTAGGTTCCGGGAAGAAACCATGACCGACATCCTCACGGGCGCGCTGGCCGCGTTCGCCGGTCCAGAGCTCGTCATCTCCTACCCGATCGAAAAGGACACCGGGGGTGATCTTGATCTGCGGTTCTGGAACGTGTCTGAGGGTCGCGACCTTTGGGTGCGGATCCAAGCCAAGCGCCTAAACGCCGCCGTGGTCCAAAACAAGAACCGCTCCTACAGCGAGCTGCTGCATAGGCCCTCGCCCAAGCATGACTATCAATTCCGCACCCTGCGGGACACGCCCCCGCCGTGGGTCCCACTTTACCTCTTCTACAATCATGCGAGTGTGACGATGGACCCTAACTTCAGGGGGCTGGTCCCCTCTGTCAGCGGGGCGAACCTAGCCTTTGCGAGCGACATCGCCGCCGAACTGGAGGCGAAGCTCGCTGGTGCCAGTGGGACGCCGAAAACGGGAGCGCTTAACAAGCGTCTGTCCATCTGCGGCCTCATTTCTTTTGCCTCGAGGCACTACTTTGTCCTCGGAGCACGGTTCGGAGCGAGACGGTTCCGACACCTGATACGGTCTCTGCCTTCCTGAGAGAGCGATATGTTCGTAGCGCCCCTGCCAGGCCTCGCGAAAGGTACGGGGACGAAACCTTCCGCCGGCTATCTGAACCTCATGAGCTCATGACAGCTGATGGGATTGGTCGGACCTTGCAGGACGGTCCGGCGGTACGTATCGACCGGCAGCTCGATTACCCGTTAGTCACGTTCATCTCCGGTCGCACCGGAGACTCCCGTACGCCTGTCATCAGCGACGTGCCCTCACAGCGAGGCTGAGCTGGGGCTCGCCATTAATAGGGATTGGCTGGCTAAATTGGGGGGCGGACTAAAGACATTTGAGCCCAGCGGCCCATTTCAGGCAAAGCTTGCGTAGTAACTTTGCGCCTCATTTTGGCTCTGGTCGACTTCCAAGCACTTGACAAACTACTGGTCAATTCGTCGATCCAGCGGAGCGGAGGTCGGAAGAGAACCGCGTCGCGTGGAGCCGGTCCATCTCTGTGTCGAACCGGTGCCACAGAAGAACGCCCTCCTCACCGAGCATTTCGCTGTCGCGTTGGAAGCGGTTCTCCTCGTGCACGGCGTCCAGCGGATCGCGCCAAGGGAAGATTGCCGTGGCTTCGAGCTTGGCCAGTGTCGTTTCCAGACGCGATCGGATCGCTACCCGCTCTGATTGCGATAGCGTGTTGCGTTCGGCGTCGTCTTGCGCGAACAAGTCTGCTTGAGCGAATCTCATGGTGGCAACTTATGCTCTCGCGCATGCGGCGGCAACGGTACAGCCTCAAGCGGGAGGGGAAAGTGGCAAACAGTTGGCGCGGAGATCGTCTGCCCGACATCGTCCGATCGATGGCTTCCCGGCCACGACACGAGGCGTTGCGGGGCCTGATCACGGAACTGCTGCGAGAAGGCTTCGGCGCCGCGTTCAGCGAGTTAGAGCACGAGCGCTACCTTGTCGACAACAGTGGGCGGATCGACGTGGCGTGGGGCGCCACCGTGATCGAGCTGAAGAGCGATCTACGGCGCGAAGAGCGTGATGTCGTCGCCCGTATGCCCGACTATCTGGCCGATGCAAGCCGCGGCAGCGCACCTGGCCGTACCACCGTCGGTCTTGCCACCGACGGCGCGACGCTGCTCGCTTACACGCTGGATCTCGGCAGGCTCACGAGCATCGGCCGCTATGACGTCGACGTCGACCACCCCGAACGGTTGCTGACCTGGCTCGAGCCGCTGCTCTCGCCCGTTCCCGAGGTGATGCCGACACCGATCGCTGTCGCGCTCGCGTTCGGTCGATACAGCCTTGCCTTCGGCCGCGCGCACGCGCAACTGCAGCGCCTGTGGTCCGAGGTCGGCGACCATCCCGAAGTGCGGTTGAAGCGGAACCTGTGGGATGGGTTGCTGCGCCAGGTATACGGCGATGACGTGGGCAGTGATGCGCTGTTCCTCCAACACACCTACCTGACTATCCTCGTGAAGGCGATCGCGGCGCGCGTCCTCGATCTGGAAATTGGCGATCCGGCGGAGATGCTGTCGGGCCGGTTGCTGGCGAATGAGGGTATTGTCGGCGCCGTCGAGGCTGACTTCTTCGACTGGCCCCTACTCGCAACGGGCGGCGATGACCTGGTGCGTTCGCTTGCCGCCGAAACGATTCGTTTTCGCCTGCGCGATGTCAAGGTCGACGTGCTCAAGAGTCTCTACGAGAGCCTGATCGACCCCGACGAGCGCCACGACCTCGGTGAATACTACACCCCCGACTGGTTGGCCGCGCGGGTGGTCACGGCGGCTATTCCTCGCCCGCTGGAACAGCGGGTGCTCGATCCGTCCTGTGGCTCTGGGACCTTTCTGTTCCATGCGCTTCGCCGCCTGATCGAAGCCGGTCGGCAGGCTGGGGTGCCACCAGCCGAGATCGTCGAGACTTGTGCCGATCGCGTGTTCGGGATCGACGTGCACCCTGTCGCGGTCGCGCTCGCGCGCGTCACGTGGCTGCTGGCACTCGGCGATTTGGTACAGGATCGGCCGCCCACGCTCAGCGTGCCGGTTTATATGGGCGACTCGATGCAGTGGAACCTGCGACCGCTGGGCGCATCGGCCGAAGTGCTGGTCGACGTGCCGCCCAACGATCCGCCCCTGCGCATCCCCGCCGGCTTGGCGAGCGACCAACATCTGTTCGAGCGTGCGCTCGACGAGCTCAACCGCGGGCTCGACACGCTCGCCGAGCCGGAGGCCATTCGCCATGCCATCGCTCTCGCCGGCGCGACCACCGAGGACGCGGCCATGCTCGGCCAAACGTTCGCGCAGCTCAAGGAACTCTATCTTGACGGCCGCAACCACATCTGGACTTTCATTCTGCGCAACTTGCTGCGCCCAGTGTGGCTGTCGCATCCCGATCACCGGGCTGACGTCCTGATCGGCAATCCGCCCTGGATCGTTTATCGCCACCTGAGCGCGGACATGAAGGACCGGCTGCGCGAGGCGCTGCGGAGCTACAATCTCTGGGTCGGTGCAGTCTGGCCACACAACAGGACATGTGTGCGCTGTTTTGGGCGCGCGGCGCGGAACGCTACCTGCGCGACGGCGGCGTGCTGGCGCTCGTTCTGCCCTATGCCGCGCTCAACGCTCCCGTGTTCGCCGGAATGCGCGACGGGGGCATGGAGCGCGTGCGGGTAGCGATCATCGGCGGTTGGGGTCTGGAGCGGGTGTGGCCGATCTTCGGTGCGCAATCCGGCAGCAGCACGACGAGCACCTGTGTGCTGTTCGGTGAGCGTGACCGTGCCGGGCCGCCGCCGGCGGAATTCGATCGCTGGGTAGGTGTGCTTCCACGGCGTGATGCCAGCGAGGCCGAGGCGGCCGAGGTGCTCGCGCATATGCGCGCGGCTTGGCCAAGGCCGAGAACGCTACTTGCTGCATCTCCATATCGGACACGCTTCCGTAATGGTGCAAGCCTCTTTCCAAGGCGCTTTGTTCTCGTGGAGTATGCCGCAGCCGGACGCCTGCAAAGCCGCCGCGATGCGCCGCGCCTGCGCGGCCGTGTTGGTAGTCTCGACAAGCGGCCGTGGACCGGCGTCGAGCCTCCCGAGGGCCCGGTCGAACGCATATTCGTGCGTCGAATTGCGCTGGGAGAGTCCGTCGCACCTTATCGGGTCCTCGACCTCGTGACGGGCGTGGTTCCGATGGAGAGCGGTGCAATCCTCACGGCGGCAAGCGCTGACGCACGAGGCCATCGTGGCCTTGCGGCGTGGTTGCGCGATGCCGAAACGAAGTGGAACGAGCATAGCAACAAGGGGGTAGACGGCGCGCCTCGTATGACGCTGACGCGGTCGCTAAACCACCTTCAAAAACTGGTGGCGCAGGCGGCGAGATCGCCGATTCGAGTTCTCTACACCAAAGCTGGAACGCGATTGAGCGCGTGCTGGCTAGAGGACGACGATGTGATTATCGACCACAAGGCCTATTGGTCGGCCGCCAACTCACTCGAAGAAGCCGCGTACGTTGCTGCCGTCCTGAACACGAGTATTGTGCTTGATCGCGTAAAGGACCTTCAGCCAGTCGGACAGCGAGATCCGCGTGACTTCGACAATCTCGTCTGGACGCTGCCTATCCCTGAATTCGACGCTTCCGAGGCACTGCACGTGGACCTTGCCGCGGCGGCGCTGCACGCTGCCGGAATCGCCGCCCGCATCGAACTACCCGACAGCGCGCACTTCACCGCCAAGCGGCGGGCGATCCGGCAAACACTAGTCGACGACGGCGTAGCGGAAACGATCGAACGCCTTGTCGACGCGCTACTTCCACCTTGACACCCGCACTAGAGAAGGTCCGCTATCGGAACCAATCCGCCCGTCCCCTGCCGTCCGCTCCCGGGCCTTATGCTGCCCCTTAGCCTGACGAATTGCAGAGTGCCGTTAAACCAAGTCATATAATTCGTGTCCACTTGCTATGCATTCAAATGTTAATATATTGTGCGTATGAGAGGTCGTAATTTGTCATAACCTACGCACAGCTCGCACACTCCAAGGCGGTCTCAGGCTTTGTCGATAGCCTTCAGGAGCCGCGCACGCCTTATATCTCGCCGAAGCGCCTGTCGCAGGCGCTGGGCGTGAAGGTGGCCAATCTGGCACAGTTGACCGGGGTTCATCGCAACACGCTCCGCAATCCCTCATCGGAACGCCTGCAGGGCCGGATGCGCGAGATGGTACAAGTGATCTCGGCCGCGACGGAGCTCACCGGCGACGTCGACAAGGCGATCTACTGGTATCGCAACGAACCGATCGCCGACTATGGCCACCACACGGCTGCCGATAGGGTGCTACAGGGCTGAGCATGCTCGTCGCGTTGGTTGAGGACGAGGGGCACGACCTCATTCCCCCGCTTGCCCGATCGGCCCTACAGCAATTGCGTGAGGTGCACGAGAAGGTCGGTGAGCTGGACCGACAGATTCACATCTGGCATCGTTCGCACGAGTTGAGCCGTCGCCTCGAAACGATCCCCGGCATCGGTCCGATCACCGCCAGCGCAATCGTTGCGACCGTGACAGATGCTTCCCTGTTCAAATCCGGCCGGCAACTCGCGGCTTGGCTTGGCCTGGTGCCGCGACAGAACTCATCCGGAGGAAAGGATCGGCTCGGGCGGATCAGCAAGCAAGGCGATCCCTACATCCGTCGCCTTCTTGTTGTGGGAGCCCATGCCGTGCTTCGCTTCTGTCGTAAGGGCAAAGCGGCACCCACTCGCTGGGCTGCCGAGCTTCTGGCGAAAAAGCCGTACAACGTCGTTGCGGTGGCCTTGGCAAACAAGATGGCCCGGATCGTCTGGGCGCTGATGACTACGGGCAAGCGCTTCGCGGATTCACCGGCGTAGTGACGTAGTCGCAGAGGATGCACAGAGGTTGGTGAGGTGCTGATGGTGTGATGACCGACGGTCGAACCGGGATCGGAAAAACCCGCTCAGTGGGTGCCGCTCAAAAAGCGCGTTGACCTGTCTGGGATCCGATCCGCGGACTTCAAGGCCAGCGGCATGAACAGGCCGCACTCAAAGGCCGAATACATGCCTGCACCCGACCAACCTGTCATCAATGTCAGAAAGCCCTTGCCACGCGGAGGCTGTCCATACATGCACTGTCTTCTCGGATCCGAGACCGGAAAGGCCGCGCTCGGCGATCTCGATCTTGGCGCCGACTGCGTGCGGCACGCACGAATGTTTTTCGACCGTCCCGACTATGACCTCGCCTCAGCAGTCCCGGGCAGCTTCGCGATCGCGCCCGCTCCAAAGATGGTGGACGCGCTCACGCGCGACTATGCCAATACGGCGGCCATGATCTTCGGCACTCCGCCGAGTTTCGATGACATTCTGGAATCAGCACGGCAGATTGAGCAGGACATCAACACCCATTCCTAGTCGCCTGGCCACGTCGCCGGGGCATCATCAAGGCGGTGTCGAGCAAATGGTCTGCTACTTCAAACCCGAGGGCATCGAAAAACATCACGCTGGCCGAGAGGACATGCATTGGCAGTTCGCTGAACTGCGGGATCGCTTTCTTGGTCGTAAGTATCAAACCGAGCGTGGCCACGAGTTCGAAATCACCGAGAGGGACACGGTCTTCGACGCGACGCTGACTATCCAGGCAGCATTGGCAGCCGCACAGCAGGCTGCGGAGGACGAGGATTTATTAGGCGAAGGCACCGCCGACGTGCCCCCTGTAGAGTCGCCTGACTGGCTTCTAACCAGAGAAGAAGTAGCCATTCTCCAAGAGGCCGGCGTCGAACTGGAAGATGAGTACGCGCGCAACCTCGAGCGCTTAATGGAGGGTCCTGCACAGTCTCCGTTTCGTCTCCCAACGCACCAAAAAGGCAACTGCGCAGAGCAAGCCTTCTATCCATCAATCTCCCTTTTCAAAATCATCATATCTCTGACCAACACTGCGATATTTTTCGCGGCGGAAGGAGCCAGGCACAGTCATTTCATGCGCAACAGCATTTCTCAGTTTCTCAGCTCGCCGGAACACGTCGGCGGCCGATGTCGCGCTCCGGGGGAGCTCTATTCCTTTTCGAACAATATCAGATTTGTCGCAGAACTGAGTGAATAGGATCTCGTCCACAAATCCATCATCACTCTTCGCATCGGCGATCACTTGAGAAATCTTCTTTCTTCTTTCGGCGCTAAGCTTCTCCAGCCAGCGGCCCGGCGTTTCGAAGCGTCTCCCTATCGCATCCGCCATGGACATCTCGAATGCTGTCACGAGAGCAAAGAGCGCTGCTCGCACTGGCAATTTCTGCATGCTGAAATGCTGACGAGACCTTCGATCTGGCGTGAGGAAACAACTAGGGTCAGGACCCATTAAATTGTTGAGTTGAAGGAGCGATGATGATTCAAGGTGGCTGGAGGTGGCCACCATGGGTGATTTGTTACTGCTGTCGCCGACGCAGATGCGGCGGATCGAGCCATTCTTTCCACGCTCGCACGGGGTACCTCGGGTCGATGACCGACGGGTGCTGAGCGGGATTCTGTTCGTGATCCGTAACGGGCTGCGCTGGCGGGATGTGCCGGCCGCCTATGGTCCGCACAAGACGATCTACAACCGGTTCATTCGCTGGAGCCGGCTGGGTGTGTTCAACCGCATTCTGGCCGAACTCTCGGCCCGGGGCGGCGGCACAGACAAGCTGATGATCGATGCCACCCATCTCAAGGCGCATCGCACGGCAGCCAGCCTGCTCAAAAAGGGGCTCTACCCCGATGTATCGGACGGACCAGAGGCGGTCTGACCACCAAGCTGCAGGTGGTTTGCGACGACCAGGGACGTCCGTTGCTGCTGCACCTGAGCGAAGGCCAGGCCAACGATCACAGAACCGCCGCTGCCGTGCTCGACGAACTGCCACCTGCCCGCCATCTGCTGGCCGATCGGGCCTACAGTTCCACTGGCTTCCGCGAGGCGCTCATCGGCAAGGGCATCACACCCTGCATCCCGCCTCATGCCAAGCACCGTGTCCAGCACAGCTATGATCCGCTGCTCTACAGGCAGCGCCACAGGATCGAGAACATGTTCGCCCGCCTCAAGGACTGGCGACGCATCCACACTCGATACGACCGATGCGCGCACACATTCTTGTCAGCAATCGCCTTCGCTGCAGCGTTCATCTTCTGGATCAATGAGATGCTGTAACGGGGCCTGCGTCGTGCGCTGCCCGTTACCGATTGCATGCTGACCGGTTGCCGCCGACGCTCCCGTATCTGATTCTGACAGGAGGATTACGGGATGAAACTGTTCATTGGGTTGGATGTCTCACTCGCCAAGACTGCGGTCTGCATTGTCAGCGAGCACGGCAAGATCGTGAAGGAGGCTGAGGTCGGCAGCGATCCCGCGGCGCTGACGCAATTCGCGCTGGAGCAACAGGGCGAAATTGCGATGATCGGGATGGAAGCCGGGCCGTTGTCGCAATGGCTGCACCGGGGGCTGACCGAAGCCGGCCTGGAAGTGGTTCTGATGGATACCCGGCAAGTGAAGGGTGCTCTGAAAGCCATGCCGATCAAGACAGACCGGCGCGATGCTGAAGGTATTGCCCGGCTGCTACATTTGGGCTGGTTCCGGCCAGTCCATTGCAAGTCGGTGTCTGCCCAGGAGATCCGCGCACTCCTCGGGGCGCGCAAATCCATCCAGCAGGGCGTGATCGCTCTGGAAATGTCCTTGCGCGGGTTATTGCGGAACTTCGGCTTGAAAGTCGGCGCAATCTCCAAAGGACGGTTTGATGCTCGCATTCAGGAACTGGTTGCCAGCAACACTACGCTGGTGGCGGCAACCGAGCCGATGCTTCGCGCCCGTGCCACCCTCCGCCATGAACTGGCGCGACTGGAGCGGCATGTGCGCAGCCTAGCACAGGACGACCCGACCTGCCGCTTGCTGATGACCATGCCGGCCGTTGGCGCGGTGGTCGCATTGACCTTCAAGTCGGCCGTGGATGATCCGGCTCGGTTCTCGTCGTCGAAGAAAGTCGGCCCGTGGGTCGGCCTCCCCCCTTCACGGCAGCAGTCCGGCGAGCGCGACGTGACAGGCGGTATCACCAAAGCCGGTGACGCCCATTTACGCCGCGCCTTATGCCAGGCCGCAACCGTCATGATGAACCGGGGCCGTGGGTCGTGGTTGCGGACATGGGCCTCGCGGGTCGCGAAACGGCGCGGCACCAAGCGGGCCATGGTGGCCTTGGCGCGTCGGATCGGTGTGATCCTGCATCGGATGTGGCTGGACGGAAGAAACTTCCGCTGGGAAGGAGCGCCAGAGCCGATCCATGCATGAGCTAATCTCCGTGTTGATGTCTGCCTGAGCGCAGACCTGCGAGGTCCCCGACCCGGGACGTGGTCCCGATGACGCCGCGGTCTGGACTGATGCCGCCCCGCCGGGCGAGCACGCCAATGAGATGGGCGCATCGGAACCATATTGGACAAGCATCATGTTGGCGGCCGCCGCGCCGACCACGGACCGAAGCATGAACCCGGGCAGAACCTCATACGGCAGGAAAGCAGGCGATATAGCACAACCAAAATGCAATCACGCTCTCCGCGCACCCGGATGGGCGATCCCTTCTTGCATCAAATTTGCCTTGACGAGGACGGCCCCGTTACCGAAGTCCTGACCCTAGCCGACACGGCCTTTGGTCGGCGTCTCGGATGAAGTCTAGAAATGCTTGCGTCGGCTCCAACCAACGTCTCTTCTGGAGCGGAAACACGCTCAGAGATTTTTCCACTCGGCGGTGTCGCGTCGAAGAAGCGTTCTGCAAAGAATAGTCCCCCGAAACCACCGTCATGAACCACAGGGACATAGCTGTGACGATTGATATTTCGCGTAGTTAGATCGGAAACCGACTCGCAAGTCATAAGATGAGCTCTAGGTGTCATTATCATTCCAACCGTAAGGCCTGCCTGTACGTGCCAATTTCCGCACTTACGTCGGCGAGTTCTTGATAATCGTTTTTCCGCACGAAACTTAAGCTCCCATGGGAGAAGGCGAGGAAATCAATGCACGGGTAGCAACAACGAGCCTGTCTCTCGAGTAATTGTAGAAGCGAGAATCAATTCTGAGTTTCACGTTTGAAGGACGATTCCCAGTGCAGCGTCTGGACCCGGAGGCGTCTAGGAATCCAACAGCAGCATTCAACCAGAACCGAAATTCACCCACGTCGAAATGCGCAATGTTCGAGCGTATGGTCTCAGCGGCATGCTTTTCATGGACCCGCGCCAGCTTGCAGATTGTCATTGCCAGCATGATTGGCTGGTCGTTAGCCCGCTCCCACAGGAAGTCGTCGTCTAGAAATGATGCTTCGTCAGCATCCGAAAACTCGAATCCACGAATGTCCCGTACCTCGGCAAGATTTTCATAGGTATGACTGTGGAAATCACCGATGAGCGTCAAGTGTGGTGCCCATCGATCCATCAGTTCGCTCTTCAGGCGGACAGCCTGATCGTTGGGCTTCACGCTGTTCCGTGATCGCTTGGCTGAAATGCTGAGACTCATAAGATCGACATGGAAATGGGTCGTTCCTTTCGAGTCCTCGCGACTGAAGCCCCAAAGATACCCCAGCGTTTCCAGCTTTGTTCGGCGCGGACGACCATCTCCGAGAACATAGGCTTCCAGTGTGGCAAGCGTAATAGTGTGACGAGCTGCATCAGAAAGGGAAATGGTGAACTTCATCGTGCGTTACCTGAAGGTGCCTCCGATTCGTTTCCGATCAACGGCCAGCCACGATCCTCACTGGGGCTTCGCTGGTCCAAATCGCGATATATCCGACCTAGTCGGCCCGAATCCTGACCTTGATCAGGATCTCGCACGCGAAGTCCTGACCAAGAAGCAATCGCTGGTACGTCGGGGGCTTTATCGTTCCCGCCTACGACGGTGTTGCGCCTGTGATACCTGACGGCGAGGAAACCATCGAAGAAACCGCCGACGACCTTCTCGCCAGTGAGACGCTGGACTCCGCTGTCGAGGAGGAGGTCGATGAGAAGGATTCGACTGACCAACCACCGCGGGACAGGTTTCTTCCGTCGTCGATAGGGTTGACGGTGGTTCTTCCGGAAACGGTGAGTCAAGTCACGCTGCGCGCAACATGGGGGAACTATAAGACGGAGCCCCCATTGCCCGATGCGCTCCTCATTCCCGAAGTGTCGGGAAAGGGCAAGCCAAAGCCAGAAAAGCCCGAGAACCTCCGTTGGGTTCGGGTTTCCGGCGAAGCCGCGATCGTCCTCGACGTCACTCGGAACCAGTCCGGGATCCCGCTGCCGGAAAGCGCTGCGCCTCACAGGCCGGGCGGCGGCATCGAAGTCGCCGTTCACACCGTGTGCTCCGTTAAAAGACTCCGGAAGGGGCTGAAGAGCGTCTGCGCGTCATCACCGTCTTCTTGGTAAACCGTCGACGGAGCACAAAGGCTCCGTACAAGGACGTGGCCTACGCGTTCCAGACCCGGATCGAGCTCGAATGTGCGGATGGATTTTATCCGCGCAGCGACCTGTCCACCTACCAGTCCGATGATTTCGAACTTAGGCTGGGCGATCTCCATTATCGCGATGTCCGCGAATATGCCGTTGGTCACAACACATCTGCCGGCTGGCAAGAACGGCGTGACGCGACGAACGATCCGCTCCCCGTGACGCGTGTTTGGACCGATTTCCTTCCGCAGCAGGAGGTGGAGCGTGTCGTCCCGGCAAGGAGCGATGGCGTCGAGTTCGGCATGGAGGCTCTCGCTCGGGCTGCCGTTTCCGGAGCCGAAGCGGTCAGTGCAGCCTTGGATTCACTGCCTGAACTTTACGCCGAGTGGCGGCGGGGTCAGGAAGGAATGATGACAGGGCTTGCGCCGAGACGGCTAAAGACGGGCCAGGCGCTTCTGGAAAAAGTTGACACCGCCGGCAGCAGGATTCGCGATGGGATAGATCTCCTTAAGCGTGATACGGTGGCGCGTGAAGCATTCGGCCTGATGAATACGGCGATGGCGATGGCCAACCGCCGGCGCGAGGCAGTGATCCAGAAGAAGCTGCCGGGCGATGTAGACCCGCCAACATGGCGGCCGTTCCAGCTAGCCTTCGTCCTCCTCAATCTCGTTGGCGTGACCGACCGAAACAGTGGTGAGCGTGAGATCGTCGACCTGCTTTTTTTCCGACCGGCGGCGGCAAGAGCGTATCTTGGACTTGCCGCCTATGCGATTGTGCTGAGGCGGCTCCGCGGATCTGGCGTGCTGGGTGCGGGCATCAGCGTCATCATGCGCTACACGTTACGCCTGCTCACGCCGCTGGTCTCGTCTGCGCGCTCGAATTCCTGCGGACCCATGATGACAATGGCCGGAAGACGCTTGGCGAATGGCCGATCGAGATTGGACTCTGGGTGGGCGGCGCAGCCTCACCGAACAATCCAGCCGCGAAATTCTTCCGACAAGGACGCCGCGACGACCTGGCTGAAGCGGTACCAGAGCAGACCTAAGACGAAATCCCCGGTGCCACTGAAGGCATGTCCGTGGTGTGGTGAGCCCTTCAAGCCAGAGAGCTTCCACTTCACGCCCAACAGGACGGCTCCGCAGAATCTAGTGCTCAAATGCGAGAACGCCGAATGCGACTTCACGCGGGATCGACACCTGCCGGTGCTCGTGGTGGACGAGCCAATTTACCGCCGTCTTCCCGCATTTCTCATCGCCACGGTGGACAAATTTGCCTCCCTTCCATGGATTGGCAAGAGCGGCGCATTCTTTGGACACGTAGACCGGTATGATCCGGACAAGGGGTTCTTCGGCGCGTATGGGCCAGGCGAAGGTCGCCCCTTCGGAAACGGGCATCGGCTCGATCCGCCGGATCTTGTCATCCAGGACGAACTGCACCTGATCTCTGGCCCGCTTGGAACGGTGGCCGCACTCTACGAAACAGCGATCGACCTGCTGTCGTCGCGGCCGGGTCTTCATGGACTCATTCGTCCAAAATCGTCGCTTCGACCGCGACCGTCCGAAGGGCGGAGAAACAGATCGCAGCCTTGTTCGATCGTTCGGAGACGGCCGTATTTCCGCCACCCGGCATCCACCGTACCGACAGCTTCTTCGCCAGGACTGTGCCATCGACACGAGAGCCAGCCCGCCTCTACATCGGTGTGGCGAGTCAGGATCGCGGGCCTAAACTCCTCTTTCTTCGGAGCATGCAGACCCTGCTGGCAGGCGCGCAGGCACTGACTTCCAGCCCGACGCAAGAAGGGGAAGATCCCGCCGATCCGTATCTGACAGTGCTCACGTATTTCAATGCGCTTCGCGAGCTTTGGGTGGCGCTCGTCGCATCTCCTCAGAACTCCGCTGCTTCCAGCTGGCGGCTGAAACCCACAGGCGCAGCCAGCTTGGTCGCTAACCGCATCGATCGCCTCATGGTGTCTGCCATGAATCCGTGTTCGTGAAGCGCTCCAGAGCGAAGATGTTGGGCGTCAACCAAGTTCACCAATGAGCTTCACTGCTCGAGTTCTGCACGGTGTCACCGACTGGCGCCGGAGGTTGATCCGGTGATTAGGAGGAGCACTCGTTGTCGGATTCTCGACGATGTCGGACATGTGACACAACGCTTCCAGAGCGATCGCATTGTTCCGAAACGATTTTCCCAGTTGGCACGACGGTTGCGATCCTATGCGCAAAAGCCCTGCGATGCCGCACCGACTGGAAGAACTCATCAATGATCACGCTTTTCGAACATGTGGGCGCCGCTACCAACACTGAGCGTTCCCGAGCCGACGGAAGCCTCTATCCCTTCTTTCTGAAGGCTGTCCGGACATGAACGCATTTGATGTCCGTCCAACGCTGGATGCTCCCGACGACGATCCCTATCTCTGGCTTGAAGATGTAGAGGGCGAGCGGGCACTTGCCTGGGCCGCCGGCCAGTCGGCAAAGACCCTGAAGCACTTCGGTGGAACGCAGTTCGAGCGCGACCGGGCGGCTCTGACAGCCATTTTCGACAATTGCGACAACCTTCCCCTGATCGCGCGCCGTGGTCAGTACCTCTACAATTATTGGCGAGATGCCGGAAATCCACGCGGACTGTGGCGCCGGACCACCCTTGCCGCCTACATGAAGGCGGATCCCCAATGGGAGCTACTGCTCGATCTAGATGCTCTCGCGGCTAGCGACGGAGAGGATTGGATCTGGGACGGCGCGTCCGTCGAGCCGGAGAGACGGGAAAGAGCCGTTCTGCGCCTGTCGCGCGGCGGCAGCGACGCGGTCGTGCATCGCGAATTCGACCTGATCTCTCTGAGCTTTGTCGCCGACGGTTTCAATCTCCCCGAGGCCAAAGGCTACGTTAGTTGGCTGGACCCTGACGCGCTTCTGCTTTCCAGTGCGCTTGGTAATGGCATGGCCACCCGCTCCGGCTATGCGCGCACCGTGCGACTGTGGAAGCGTGACGCGGATCCCCTCACCACGCCGGTAATCTTCGAGGCCGGGTTCGAGAGCCTCAAGGTGTCTGGTCATTCGGACCGCACCGGCCGCAGCGAGCGCCTTTGGTTCATCGAGAAGCCGGCCTTCTTCGAGAAGATCAGCTGGATCGGCGACAGGAGCGGGCCGAGGAGGCAGATCGATCTTCCTCGTGACGCGTCGTGGCGGGTCTTCGGCGACTGGCTGGCGGTAAGGCCGCGCAAGCCGTGGACGGTGGGAGGCACCACCCATCCCGCCGACGCGCTGATCGTCATCTCGCTTTGCTCTTTCCTCGCCGGCGGACGCCGTTTTGAGACCCTGTTTCAACCAGGGGAAAGGCGCTCTCTGCAGTCATTCTTCTGGAATGACGGGAAGCTCATTATCTCTTACCTCGTCAATCTCGTACCGCGTTTCGAGATGTTCACTCCCGGCCACCAGGAATGGACGCGCCGAGTCCTGGACACCCTGCCGGCCGAAGGGACTGTCCACGTCTGGTCATTCGATGCGGCAGTTCACGAGACCAATGGAGAGGTCCTGGTCTGTGCTCAGGATCCGATCACGCCGCCGCAGCTCTTGCTATTCGATCTCAATGCCGCGCCGTCTCTCAGCGCTTCAGCAATCCTGAAGCGCAGCCCGGAGAATTTCGATGCATCCGGACTGGTGGTCACGCGCCACGAGGCAGTCTCTATCGATCATGAGCTGATCCCCTACACGCAGGTTGGTCCGGCGAACGGGAACGGAGATGCTCCGGTTCACCTTTCCGCTTATGGCGGGTTCGGCACATCACTCCTGCCCTACTACAACTCCCCGCTGGGCAAGCTGTGGCTCGAGCGCGGCGGCACGTGTGTGGAGGCGAACATCCGCGGCGGCGGCGAGTTCGGCACCCGCTGGCACGATGCCGGGCGCAGGGAGGGCAAGCGTCTCGCCCATGACGATTTCGCCGCCGTTGCCGCCGACCTCGTGCGAAGGGGCGTCACCCTGCCGAGGCGGATTGCCGCTGAGGGCGGCTCAAATGGCGGCCTGCTGATCGCAAACATGCTGACCCGCTATCCTGAGCATTTCGGGGCTCTGTTCTGCACAGTTCCGCTTATCGACATGCGTCGCTACACCAAGCTCTTGGCGGGCGCGAGCTGGATCGACGAATATGGCGATCCGGACAAGGCTCACGATTGGGCTTTCCTAAAGGAAATCTCCGCCTATCACGCCGCGGCGCCGGGACAGCCCTATCCGCCTATCCTGATCGCCACCACGAAACGCGACGACCGCGTCCATCCGGGCCATGCGCGCAAGATGGCCGCAAAACTGCAGGCTCTTGGCTATCCCGCTTACTTCTACGGGGCCAGCGCAGGCGGGCACGGCTACGGCAAGGACAATCGGGAGCAAGCCGCATTCATCAGTCTAGGCACCAATTTTCTCCGCAGCGTAATCGGCTTCAACGATCACCTTCCGGAGATGGCGGTACGCGTTGCAACGCAAGAGGAGCATTTGAGCTCCATCAACAATTCATTCGAGCAGGAGACGAAATAGTGCAGTGCATCCTTTCTGAACATCAAGGAGTGAATATCATGGCGAGAACGCGAATGGGCGTAGCGCGGGCAATAGCAGCGGCGGTGGCCCTAATCATGGTGGGACAGCAGGCCGTCGCCGCGGAGCCTGCGCAAGCAGAGACTGTCCTGGCGGAGACGGGAGCCTCGGTCACCGAAGCGCCAAGCCCTTGGCAGGTCCGCCTGCGAGGGTTGGGCGTCGTTACGAAAGATCTGGGCTACGTTGATACGCTTCCCGGCTCCGGTCTTTCCTATTCGGACACGGTGACGCCGGAACTCGATATCTCGTATTTCTTTAACGACAACATCGCCGCCGAACTCATACTCGGTACCACCTATGCCAACATCGCGGGCCAAGGGACGATCGGTGGGTTGGGCAACATCGGCAAAGTTTGGCTGCTGCCGCCTACGTTCACGTTGCAGTACCATTTTACCGATCTCGGCGCGTTCAAGCCTTATGTCGGCGCCGGCGTGAACTACACGATCTTCTATAACCAGGACACCGGCAGCGCTGACGCTCTCAAGGTGAAGAACACGTTCGGCACGGCGCTGCAAGTCGGATTCGACTACATGGTGGACCAGCACTGGGGCCTCAACTTCGACGTGAAGAAGCTTTTCCTGAAGCCGGACTTCGACGTCACGGTGGCCGGCGCAAAGCTGACGGGGAAGGCGGAGCTCGATCCCTGGCTGATAGGCGCAGGTGTCACCTACCGCTTTTGAATATCAAGTGAAGTCCGCTTCCCAACTGCCGGTTTAAAATGAAGGGCGCCTCGCGCGCCCTTTTTTACGGTCGACACTGCAGGGCGAGACCTCATGAAGCCATTGTCGAGAGGGCGGGGCTCTCTTCCGGCGGACCAAGAAGGTGCATTGGCCAACCGGCCTCGCGCCTGAGATCGAGTGCTTAGAAGCGCTTTGGATCGGGACGGGCTTTGGTATTGTGGGTGGAATGCTTCGGCCAAATCCTTTGCGGCATCGTCTCCCGGACGTCATGTGTGAGCTTCTTTGTCAGCGCAAGGCGAACACGGATCTCCTAGCAGGCCGTTGAAGAAGTGTCCCGTTTGGCCTTGAGGATTGCCTCGTCGCCGTTGTGATAACGAAGGTGATCTCGATGGAGCCGTCGTCGAGCAGTTCAGCATGGCCGTCGCCTGTGACCTCGTCCATTTCGTTGAATCCGACCCATGTGAAGAAGACCGTCGACGGGCCGTAGCCGAGTTCGAGGGTTAGATGAGCCAAACGCCAGTGGGGCGTCCTGGGGACGACGCGCGCGAGATTCTGGTCGTGGTGGCCAGCCCAATACAAAAACCGAAGAAATGTCCGGATGTGAGAAGTTGCTGCGGTGCGGGTACCGGAGGTCGCCGAGAGTGACAGCCGATGTTCGACAGCGGCAAGGACATGCTCAGCCGTCAACGCGCCGAGGTCTTGGCCGGAGCGCCAGACGTCGGTCTTCGACTTGCCGATGCGGCGCATGACCTCGCCGGTGCCGACGCCGTCGGCGGGCAAAAGCACGATCTCGGCGCGCCAGACATGCTTTTGCGGGGCGTTGCGATCCCTGATCAGCGCCGTCAGACGGACGCGATCGGCCGACGAAACGGTGAACGATCTTCCTGTGCGCATGCGCCAGACTCGCACGCGCAGGCCAGAAAGGGAATCTCTGATTGGACTCCTATGTCAGGCGGGAACCACTAGAGGCCGAGACCGCCGATGCAGACATGTTTGGTGTCGAGATAATCCACGATGCCCTGGAGGCCGCCTTCCTTGCCGAGGCCCGATTCCTTGACGCCGCGGAACGGCACCTCCGGCGTGGTGATCAGGCCTTCATTGACGCCGGTACTTCAGTCCTTCCATCACGCGGAAGGCGCGACCGAGATCGCCGGTGTAGAAGTAGGCCGCGAGGCCGAACTCGGTGTCGTTGGCGAGCGGCGTGCCCGACCTGAGACATGGGTGACGTTTTGTACCGGACACGGATGAAGTGCACCCCTCGGGTGAGCGTTTGCTCGATAATATCCACTGAAGTGAAGCAGTCGGTCTTAATGCTGGAACTCATGCCACCCGACCGACCCGGGAATTCGCAGCAGCGGCGCCGTCGAGTGCAGAACGAATGCCGTCAACCAAGGCGTCGATCTCGCTTTCGGTGATTACATAGGGCGGACAGATTGCAAGCACGTCTCCCATATTGCGGATCATGACGCCGTGCTCGCGGCACCGCCGCTCGACATCGCCGATCCTCAGCTCGGGCGCGAAGACGCGACGGGCGCACGATCCTCGACGATCTGAACCCCCGCGATGAAGCCGCGGCCGCGGGCTTCACCGACAAGCGGATGGTCGCCGAGCGCGTCCGCGAGGGCTCCATGCAAGTGATCGCCGAGACGACGCGCCTGGGTCACGAAATCGATCTCGCGGTAGATCTTGATCGCCTCGGCGGCGACGGCCGCTATCACCGGATGACCGGAGTAGGTGAAACCGTGACCGAACACGCCGACCTTGTGGGCCTCGTCAGCGACGCATTGATAAATCTTGTCGGAGATAATGACGCCGCCAATGGGCAGGTGACCGGATGAAAGCCCCTTGGCGATCGAGAGCATGTCCGGTTCCATGCCAAATGTCTGGCTACCAAACCAGTTCCCGGTGCCTCCGAAGCCGCAGACCACCTCGTCGGACAGCATGAGGATAATTTCTCACTTTCTTGCGAAGATCGGGGGTGACCACGGTCATTCGTATTACGCGAGATCCGCGAGGCCAAAAACCATCATACCAGAGGAGGCGAAACTGCTATCTAGGTGTTTAGATGCAAGAAATTAATCCTGCATTGTTCCCGCACCAGGAACACCCGAGAGGATACCAAGCCGTATTGAACCTTGTTGAAAATGCTCTCGGCGCGCTGGGCGTTATAATTTCTCGAAGGCGATCACAAGGACGTCGCGATAAGCGTACGGCATTTTCAGGTTTTCGGCCACAATCGACGATACATCGTGAAAGGTTTCGCGGTCGTTGCAGATCACAAAATCATTCGGGGAGTTCATTTCGACCTCGCCGAGGAACTCCTTTGAGGCGTCGGTGATCATGCTCATGCCGCCGGTGACGTTGACCCGCCCAATCATATAGCAAGCAATGAAGTCCACCCCGTCCTGGTGAAGGCCCTCGGGTGCCGGTTTGCCGTTTACACCATCGCGCGCGACAATCCGGTAGGGATGGATCTTGATATTCCAACGATCATGTCGGGCGGCTTCACATAGAATTCTGCAGAAACCTGTCAGAATCTTTTCTAAGACGGGATGGTCTATAAAGGAGTTTTCAAGGGGCTCGAAGTGGCGCTTGAAGCCGCCATTCAGATGATTGACACTTTTTGATTGTTCGTAGGGGGCGTGGGGTAGGAGCCTAAAGATTCTGTCAGTTGCGTCATATTCAAAAGCGCTATAGCGCCGGTAACGATATGTTCCGCCGTCACGCATGTATTCATCGAGAAGAAGTCGATTCCAATGGTCAGCAAAGTTCTTCCAGGCTGCATCAATTTCGATGCCAAAGCAGGCTGCGGCGCGCTCGCCTTTTGAAAACCACCATCCATTTGTCACCAGACCGTCAGTGCATTGTTGACTGAGGTTGGCCGGCGCCTGGGGTGCGTTGTTTTCCACGGGTGTCTCCCTTTTGGCGACTTGGCGAGGACGGAACGCTTTGGACGACGCTATGTGGGTTGCGGCTTGGTATTCCCAAAGGTGGCGGTCCCTAATGTATCTCGGCGTCCTGGCTCGGATCGACCGAGGTAAAAAGCGTGTGTGATCGACTATGTAGCTGACGCTCCCGCTAACGCCCTCGAGGGCGGATGCAATGGCCCGTTCGCACATCTGGTGAATAGTACTGCCCCATGCACCTGAAACCGCCTCTTGGGACCAGGCTTGCTCAAGCCCTTGCTTCAAAACGATTGATGCCACGTCAAGAGAAGCGGTTTCGAGGTGACGCAGCGCGTCGAAGATAATGGCCGCCGCAGGGGCCTCGCGGACTTCGAGAACCTTTTGGCCGGTTGTGATGTGTTCAAGCCCGACAAAGCGGCCGTGCCCGAATTTGCCGACCGTGTTATTCAGGAACGGGATTGCGTCGACCAATGCAACATCACGGTCATCAATTGACACGAGACTTCCGTCTGCAAACCCGAGTTTGATCTCTACCGGCTGCTCTGCGGGAATGTTGCGCGTCCAAGCAAATGCCTCCTCGGGGATGGAAAAGTTCTCGGGATCTTCCAAAGGCCCCGACTCGAACTCCCGACACCAGAGGTTTTCGTCCGCGCTCCACGTACGGTCCGCCACAAAAGTCGCTCCACACTTGGACAGGTCGGAGGTCTTCTGTTGTCGGGATATCACAGAGCATTCATACGGACTGCCGAAGTTGCCGGAAAATCCTGAGCGCTTAATGCTATTGTTAAGGCGCGGAAGACTGTTTTGAGAAAGGTTTGCTGTATGAAGAACCAGCCGTGAGCCGATTGACCTTGCATGATTAACAACCAAAGATGCGATTATGGGACGGCTCAACGAACTGCTCAACGGATAGATGCCAAGGTACTTGGCGTGGGCTCGAATGGCTGATTTCACGCCTTGTTCGACAAAGGCATCCCGCCCTTCGAGGCAGACAAAGCGCGCGCCGAACATGGCTGCCGTCCGTTCCAACAAAGGCTGATCGATGCGCGTTCCGACATCCGCTGCGACAGCTTCAATGTTCGCAAAGCCAAGGCTTTGCAGCTTGTAGAGAAGATAGGTGCTGTCGAGACCGCCGCTGAACATGGTTGCAACTGGTGCGGTTCGGTCCGGAAAAGCCTCCAGATCTTCAAAACTCGAAATGCCGCCGATGGCGGGTTTGGTGGAAGCCAAGATGGGGTTCATTTGGATGTCCTGCTCTCAAACCAGATGCCAGCAAACGTCCCAGCGAGGACGAGGCCTGCGCCTATCAAGCTCGGTACTGTCAAAGGCTCATTCAGAAGAAGGTGCGCTAGAACGAAACCAAAAAAAGGTTCTGTTCCCATCAAGAAGCCAACCCGTGTCGGTGTGGATTTTCTCACTGCGGCATTTTGAATGTAGAATGCAGCGAGGGTGCAGAAGAGTGCAAGGAAGGCAACAGCGCCCCAAAACTGAAGGGTGGCCCTCACAACAAGGCCTGAAATTCCGAACTGAGCGACGGCCAAAACGAAAGTAAGTGTTGCCACCGTCGATCCCTGGATGGCCGTCAGGGCTGCAGATGAAATCTGCCGGCCGGCCAGAAGGCGTTTGGTGGAAACGACCATAACCGCTCGCAGAATCGCGGCCCCCAAGACAAGCGCGTCACCCGGGCTGAACCTGCTGATCCCGCCAGTGAGAATGCCGACACCGATGCACGCTATGGCAGCACTTGCCAAAATGCCCGTAGGTGGAAGTCGCCGTGATAGCCCATAGTCGATGATCGGCGTGAAAATCACACAAAGCGATATGATCAAGGCCGTGTTCATTGCGCTTGTCGATGCAACGCCGTAAGTTTCAGCAATAAAGATGCAAAAAAGTATTGTTCCCAATGCGAAGCCGCGGATGAAATCGCCCCAGGAGACCAATGCGATCTCATGTCTTGCAGCCACTGCCGTAATGATCGTAGTAATCAGGAAGCGATAAAGAACAAGTATCGAAACCGGCGCGTAGAACAGTGCGCCTTTCCCGACCGGATAGCTCGCCCCCCAAACGAATGCGACTCCCAGCAAGGCTAGATCCACCGAGAAAGATGGCGTCCGTGTTTTCCTGACAGGTATTGGAGAACTTTCGAAAACGTCCACCTTCAAAGTTTCCTTTGTGTTAGCCATCCACCCTGCTGCGAGGGTCAAACAGATCAGGTCGTTCAGCCTCTTGGGCGATCCGTGCCGCGGCGTACTTGTTTTTGGCAACGCAAGTGCCGTGCCGATTCGGAAAACCATTGCTAGACAACAACCTGGTCGCCTTGATAGTTCGGCGGTTCATGTCCATAGTTGTCAGAATGCCGACAATGACTTCAACTGCAGGGATCCTACCGGCAGGGCCTCAAGGCGAACACGCGGCTCCTAGATGCCGACAAGATGGCTGGTTCAGCCATGCTGCGACAGTTGCCTGTTTTTTTCAGTTCCTTTGCTGTTCGTGCGCTAACCGCAACGCTCCATACTAGTCTCGCGTGCCTGTCCCCGTGGGGTGGGCGGCAGAAAGCGATTAGGCCCGCTGAAAGAGGCGAACCGCATCCGAAGGACCGTAACCAAGAGAAGGACCTGAAGCGAGAGCGAAGGTTGCGGGAGGCCGCGGCGGGCCTAAAAGGCAATGCCGACCGCCCCAGGAAAGGCTGACAAAAACCGCAGCGGCCGACTGTCCAATAGGGTGCGCCGCGCCAGGGCGAGCCAAATGGCAGGGGCTGCCGGGGGGCCCTAAGAAAAGCGTGGGTTCACGAGCACCCGGCGCGCGCCATCAGGCCGCCAGCTACTTGGAGGGCGGGTGTATCAGGCCTGTTTGTCGGGCCGAACCAGATCCATGTGGCTGACGCCCAAGGCCAATGCCAGTTCATAGATCGTGATAATTGTCGGATTTCTTCGGCCTTTCTCCAAGCCGCTGATGTACTGCTGACTGAACCCGGAAATCTCCGCAAGCTGCTCCTGCGTCAGACGCTTCCTTTGCCTGATCCTCTGCACATTCCGTCCGACCAACTTGCGCATATCCATGCACGCAAGCCAGCGGATCAGGCGGCTTGAGTTTATCAACTATAATATGTAATCCACATTTAGCAGCCAGAGGGCTTCGCCGGTCCATTCTCCGGAGATAGAATTAGCGATGTTACAGCCCAAATCGAACACGCCGTTTGCCGACGAGGTCCCCTGGTCGGACCGCATTACAGCCTACGACAAGGACCACTTTACAACCTATATGAGGCTCCTGGACGCCTCAGCCGACAACGCCACTGAAGAGGAAATGGCCCATGTGATCCTCGGCATTGATCCGGCACGCGAACCGGAGCGCGCACGGAACGTCCTTCGCAGTCATCTCGACCGTGCAAACTGGGTGGTGACGAGCGGCTACAAGGATTTGTTCGCCAGTTGACGAAATGGGCGGTGCGGTCGCTTCGCTTGAAGCAACGAAGTCGCGTAACCACCATGCATCGACGCATCACCACAGCGCGAATGCGCTCGAAGATGATCGCGAGGACTTCCAGTCGGCGCGGATGGCCCAGCCCTTCGCTGTCTCATCGTTTTGTCCTCCGCTCGCCAATGGCTGCTTCCCAGGAAGCGGTGCGGCGGCGAGTCATGACAGGAACGGGCCCGCCGTCTGAGCCGCACCGCATCCGAAGGACCGGATGGACAACCTACTGAAAGCTCACAGCTAGCTAAGGGTTGCGGGACGCCGCGGCGGGCCTAGAAGGATGCGGCGCCACCTGCTGGGAAGGGCACAACAGAGAGAATTGCGAGAGTCTAACGACGCGCTAGGAGGAGGCGCAGCGGAATGGTCGAGACGCCCTGAGCCAAGAAAAGCGGGGATCGACCCACCGGCACCCGGCACGCGCGGTGATGGGCGCGGGCGCCCACTACGTCCGCAGGCTCAACAGAATCTCACACGGATCAGCGTCGAGGGCCGCAGTTACGTCGAGAAACTCAATGATATCGAGACGCCGCTCTCCACCCTCATATTTCGCCACGAAAGATTGCGGACGGCCAAGCATCTCAGCCACCTGCGCCTGCGTCAGCCCTTTGACCTTGCGCAGTGAGATCAACTGGGCCAGAAACCGCTGGTGGCGGGGAGATCGAAGAGATTTTGGCATTTAGGTGAACCGGTCAGGTAGAGACCGGCTCAGCGACTAATCCCCGTTTCGGATTATCCCATTTTGGGATATTCTGCTTTGAATCCAGCGATCAACATGCGAGGTTCGCGGCAGACATGAATCGATCAACGGGAACAGATAGGATTCAAAGCCCAACACTGCTCGACGAAGTCCCTTGGTCTGACCGTCTTACCGCCTACGACAGGGCGCACTTTACCACCTATATGAGGCTCCTGGACGCCTCAGCCGATGAGGCGCCCCAAGAGGAAATGGCCCATCTGATCCTCGGCATTGATCCGGCACTTGAACCGGAGCGCGCTAGGAAGGCGCTTCGTAGTCATCTCGACCGCGCGAACTGGATGGTGACGAGCGGCTACAAGGAATTGTTCGCCAGCTGACAAATGCGCAGTGCTCGGTCATACAAGTAGGCAGTTCCTGTGGCAGCCAGTGGTCAGGCTGATCGGGACCTGCACCACAGACGCGCCGGCAAAATGGACTCGGTGGCGAGCACAATTCAGTTCCCAGGAAATCGGGGTTTTGGCAATTGTCCGAGCGTCTGACGTGATAGAAGGTTCCGCTCTGTCTGGATGGGTAATAGCCCGGAGCAGCACTCCATATCGTGCCGGCGCTCGACGCAGAATGGTCCACCTCTTCGCTTTCAAGCCGGATAACCGAAAGCCATCGCCCTAAGTCAACGGTTAGAGATTACCGGCAGGCAGGTATGCAAGCGGGCCATTCTCGGAAACTATAAACCGCACGACTAGCTCGTCAGCGACGAAACACCCGCTCGAGCACCGGTAGACTAAGATCACCGGCGCGGACTGGAAGGATACGGCTGCATCGCCCTGACCGAGCCGGCGGAACAGAAGATCTCGGCATCCAGTCAACGCTCGATACAAAGCGCGCGATCGAATGGACCAAGCACAACCGGATCAAAAAGCTTCTCAGAGAATTGAGGACCCTTCGGACCCCAAAAGGGCTATAGCCTGATTTTGGGTTCGCACGCCTAGCTTCTTCTTGGCATTGTCCAAATGAAAAGCGATCGTGCGTGGCTTGATGCCCAAGATGCGGCCGGTCACCCAGGCTGAATTACCCCGCGCTGCCCACCGCAGGCACTCATATTCGCGGGATGTCAGCGAAATCCCATCCACTGTTCGATCGCTCGGAAGTTTGCGGCGAACGCAACGATGAAAGCAGGCCGCCATCAGCTGAAGAGCTTGTTCGTACCGCTCAGCGACCCGAAGAAATACTGGACGAGGCTCATCGGCGGCAAAAGTAACCGCAGCGATGCGGCCGCGGAGATCGACAATTGGGATCGTCAAACCGCAGCAGATGCTGAATTGAGCCGCCTCATCGAATAGCTGCTGTTGAGCCGGCGACATTTTATCGCCTCCCAAATTCGATCCCCAGTGAAACGGGCAGCCGCCATTTCGAGCACGCAAGACCACAGGATCGAGTTTCTCATACTGATTTTCCAGATACTGTCTGGTCCAGCGGGGTGGATAGTTCGAAATTAGCCTCGGTTTGCCGGAAGGCCGTGCTGGCAAGGAGAGGTAGGCAAAGGAGATTAGGTCAAGTCGTCCGGCCGCCTCAGCCATGGCATCCCGGAAATCTGCCTCATCGATACTCTGTGACAGTCTTTCAAGGAATGTCTCGAAAACAAGTGGCAGGTCCCTCGTCATCGTCGCGCTCGATTCTTCCTCTTTCTGCACGCCTTCCGGCTGCGTCGTGTATGTCCCGACAAACGCGATTGACTTCGCGGGCGTCGCTGCGCTGACCAGGCTCCAGAATGCTGCCACACTTTCGATCTTCGCCGGTCATCCCAATCATGCTGGGCTCGCCCGTTGGGCGTCTGGCAGACGCCTCTTGATCTTTCAACAGCTCAATCAGAGAATCTCCATGCATTAAATCATGACCGCCCCCGCACCGTCCAAATCAGGAGAAATCATCCTGCGCTGACCAAAAGCCATCATTGACCCAGCTTTTGCAGGAATTTGGGTCGGCACGAGCATAACAATTCGGATAGCCGCTCATCCCCCACCCGGGGCGCCGTGATCCGGAACGAAGTGTTGCGATGCTTTCTTTTCATTGATAGGCAAATCGTCTCAACAATATTAAAATGCCTTTTCCTTGTGAACGGGATGGGCGTGTGAGTATCGTCCTTTTATATACCTGACGTGATAAAATTCACCGCAATGATTATTCTGCTCTTTGTGATGTGAAGGAAGATATCTTCGGCGTTGCCGCGCTTTGGAACCGGCGACCGTGGCCCGCTGCAATGATGTAAAGGGCGAGTCTAAGCTCAATCTGCATCGGAACGTGCAGATGACCTTTACCAGACCCTCGATTCCGGACGGGCCATAATGATTCTGATTACGTGGGTCAAAAAGGGCGCCCTGCCGGCGGGGAGGTACACCCGCAGGGCGCGCCGCACAGAGGTCCTGGTCGTTGGGCAACAGGACAGCGGCGGCAGAACTGATTCGGTTACAGCTTGCGATCGAAATCCGGAACATGGTGGGCGGGTTGGGTGGAATTTGTTGGTTGAGCCAAGGAGGTCGCTCGCTTATATCAGCTTCACTGGACCGATTTGCACGATTCATCGTCCATTCGCGCAGGGAATCGGCGTTTTACCCCCCAATGCGTAGACCCAGACGTTTGCAGGCTGCCCGCAAAGCCTTTGACCGGTAGCAGGAGCCACTGTCGGTTATCACGGGCTCGACCCGGATGCCCAGCTTGGCATAATAGGCGACGGCGGCCTCCAGGAGGCAGCGGCGCTCGCCTTGCGCTCATACGGCATGGCCTGCACGAAGGTGACGCGAGAGGCGCCGTCAATGCAGACGTGGACGAACTCCCAGCCAATGCCGAGATGCCGGTTGACCGTGCCTGTCCGCCGTCTAGTGATGCGATGCCCCACCTAGACTAGCCGATGCGGCCAAGTTTCTTGAGGTCGGGATGAATGAGTTTGCCCGATGCTCCCGTTCATAGCGGCGAACGGGTTCGGGTTCCAAGGCGCTCAGCTCCTTGAGGCCCAACCGGTGTAGAACGCGGCTGACAATTGCCGGCGAGACACCCGCCTCGGCAGCGATCTGCTTCCCCGTCCAGCGCTGGGGACGCAGCCGCTCGATCGTCTGCACACGGATCTGTGACGATGTCGGACATGAGACACAAATCCCGTCAGAGCGACTCATTGTTCTGAAATGATTTTCTCATTTGGCACGACACGTGCTGTCCCAATCTACCAAAGCACTGCCGCGCCGCACGGACCAATCCCATGATCACGTTCGCCGAACATGCGTTCGCCCCCGCGACACCGAGCGTTCCCGAGCCGACGCAAGAAGGTGCGTTTGCTTTCCAATCGGCATCGAGTAACGCCGGCACGTCGAACGTCCCGAGCTTGGCTACGGCTAGACGATACCGGAAAGTTCGTGACCACAAACGCAACTTCCAGAGCAATCCGTTCTACTCATTCGCCGAAGACAGCCGCACTTGGATCGGAAAGAATTTAGTTGCGATGGCGCTCGCCCGACCAAGCGCGCGCCATCGGATCAGGACAGGTGCTTTCCGCCGTTACATGCCCGACCAAGACTGTTCTGGTCCTGGCGCCATACGGCCGCGGTCCGTCGCCCGCCAGCCCGCCATACGGCTCTGGCCGGGCACTCTCGCGAGGGCGACAAGGGATAGCGACCTGCGGTGGCCTCGTGGTCTCGCCAGGCTCACCATTCATCCCGAACAACTGGACGGCGCGCCCCCCTGGCTCTGGCGAGGGTGCCGAAAAGAAACTGAACAGGAGCTTACAATGATAGTCGCACCAGAATTTTGCCGGGTTGAGGTATCGGAAATGAAGCCACTGCCTTCCAAAGCACGAGCCGTCATAATCGGAGGGGGCGTGTCGGGGTGCTCCGTCGCATATCACTTAGTGAAGCTAGGATGGACGGACGTGATCCTGCTCGAGCGTAAGCAACTTACGTGCGGCACGACCTGGCACGCCGCCGGATTACTCAGCGAGCTTCGCGGGTCTAGCGACATGACGAAATTGACCAAGTACTCAATGCAACTCTACTCGAGCCTGGAGGAAGAGACAGGGATTGCAACCGGACTTCGCCGCGTCGGCTCATTGTCTATCGCAGTTACCCAAGAGCGCAAGCACGAGCTCTACAGGCAACTCTCTCTCGCACCCGCCTACGGCGTGGAGGCGCGAAAGATCTCTGTGCGAGAACTCGAGGGAATGTACCCTCATATCGATGTGTCTGATGTCACTGCTGCGCTTCATTTCCCTAATGATGGACAATGTGATCCAGGCAACGTCGCGATGGCGCTGGCCAAAGGCGCACGCCAGCGTGGCGCCGCAATCTTTGAGGGAGTGAAGGTAGCCGGTGTTCAGGCGAGGAACGGACGGGTGTCGGGCGTGACGTGGGAGAAGGATGGTGAGCGAGGGGTAATTGAAACAGATAACGTAGTAAACTGCGCGGGGATGTGGGCACGGGAATTCGGCGCCAGAAGTGACGTCGCGGTTCCATTGCATGCGTGCGAACATTTCTACATGGTTACAGAGCCAATAGATGGGCTAAATCGACTGCCGGTCCTACGAGTTCTCGACGAATATACGTACTACAAGGAGGATGCAGGGAAAATTCTCTTTGGGGCAGTCGAACCGAAGGCGAAGCCGTGGGGGATGAACGGCATCCCGGAAAGCTTCTGCTTCGATCAGTTGTCCGAGGACTTTGCGCATTTCGAACCCATTGTTGAGAAGGCTCTCAAGCGAGTTCCGATGCTGGCAACAGCCGGTATTCGTACTTTCTTCAACGGCCCGGAAAGCTTCACTCCGGACGACCAATACCACCTCGGTGAAGCTCCTGGTGTTAGGGGCTATTGGGTCGCATGTGGTTACAACAGTACAGGAATAGCTGCCTCAGGGGGTGCGGGCTTAGCGCTGGCGCAGTGGATGAATGACGATGAGCCGCCCTTCGACTTGTCGGGCGTGGACATCCGTCGGATGGAGTCCTTACAGAAAAACCGTTTGTATTTGAGAGAGCGGGTTTCGGAGGTAGTGGGACTCTCGTTTGGCAACCACTTCCCCGCTCGTCAGATGACAACAGCACGCGGCATTCGACGCTCGCCAATTCATGAACATCTCAAGGCACGTGGGGCGGTGTTCGGTGAGATGGTGGGCTGTGAGCGAGCCAACTGGTTTGCCAGGAAGGGCCAGGAGCGTGAATACCGATACTCCTGGTATCGCCAAAACTGGTTCGATAATCAGCGCGAAGAGCACCTGGCGATACGCGAACGCGTTGGTATCTTCGACTTAACCTCATTCGGAAAAATCCGAGTGGAGGGCCGAGACGCTACCACGTTCCTCCAGCGACTTTGCTCCAATGATGTCGACGTGCCGGTTGGCCGGATCGTCTATACGCAAATGCTGAACGAGCGAGGCGGGATCGAGAGCGATCTGACCGTGAGTCGTCTCACGGAGACTGCTTTCCTGCTGGTCGTGTCAGCCCTCACATTACAAACCAATCTCTGTTGGCTTAGGCGGCATCTAGGCGACGAGTTCGTTGTTATCGTCGATGTGTCGGCGTCGGAAAGCATCCTGGCAGTGATGGGACCGAAATCGCGCGAACTGCTCGGCAAAGTGAGTCCGAATGACTTCTCCAACGAGAACAACCCTTACAGCACCTGGCAGGAGATTGAGATCGGGATGGGTCTGGCGCGGGCCCATAGAGTGGCCTCTGTCGGCGAGCTGGGCTGGGAGATCTACATTTCGACTGACCAAGCCGCACATGTGTTCGAAGTAATCGAGGCGGCGGGTGCCGATGTCGGACTCAAGCTGTGTGGGCTCCATGCCCTCGGCTCGTGCCGCATGGAGAAGGCATGTCGGCACCTCCCCGATGATGTTGGCAGCGGGGATCACGTGCTCGAAGCGGGGCTGGGCTTCGCTGTCAAGACGGCAAAGCCTGGATATATTGGCCGCGATGCGGTGCTGAGAAAACTTGAGGCGGGACTCGACCGTCGGTTGGTTCAGTTCCGACTTAAAGACCCTGCCCCTCTACTTCATAAGAACGAAGTCGCTTTCCGAGACGGTCGGATCGCCGGAACGGTTACTTCCGGAGACTACGGGCACACGCTCGGTGGAGCTCTCGGCCTTGGCTATATACCGTGCAAGGACGAAAGCGAGGCAGCTCTGCTCTCCTCTTCTTACGAGATTGAGATCGCCGGCGAGTGCTATGCCGCGGAAGTCTCCCTCGAACCGATGTATGACCCGAAGGGCGAGCGGATGCGGGCTTGATTTACCAATTGGAGCCGTTCGGCATGCACGAACGTATCCTAAGTATCGAAGCTCGCAGGCCGCGCCTAATAAACGGCCTTCTGGGCCTCGAAGGCGCGGTTCATGAGCCAATTGGTGCGGATGCCACGTGTTCGACTGGATTCAGCTCGAGCGCGAACGCAGGGGATGGGCGTAATCGCCGGGCAATCGAAATGCAGGCCTTCCCGTTCAATGCAATCAAGAAGAACTGTTCGTTTCACTCTTCTACTCTTCTACTCGCCGAACGAACGCCAAGTTGCAAGAGGTATTCGCTACCGAGAGCGCGGTCGTCGTCGGGTCGACATGAGGCCGCCGGATAAGGACTTTGAAGGGATGAGCTTTGAGCAGCAATCGCGGCGCTGTGACACAAAGGAGGCAACTGAGACAGCAGAATGAATTGGCCCGCGTGCCCGTGGCAGTTTGTCGACCTGCCGTTGGTCACGTGGTGCCCAGCATGGGTGGGCGTCATGTCGGTCTTGGCCAGGTCTCTTCGATGATGCCCAGGCCGGACGGATCGATCGAACCGTTGTAGGTGTGCCGCTGGGCATGGCGGGGACTTAGACCAGGGCGGTCTTTCCCGCGCGGCCAGCGCCATTTTTGAACGTGAGTCGGCGCAAGTACCGGCCCAACGTTGAGGTATGGCCCCAGGCAGCGTCCGGCCAGGGGCGGCCCAAAGATTGGCATCGGCCAAACCGTCGAGGCTCTCACTAAGACGAACCTTCAGAGGCAGGTCACCAACTACAAGCTGGTTCGCCGGTAAACTGAGATGTGACCTTTGGATTCATTGGTGAACGCGCCTCTCGCCCAATCTCCCCAACGCTCCGCCAACTCCAGCCCAACGCATTCGGCCATCGTATCGAGCTCCTGGTGGTAAACGTACCGAACGCGTTGTGGTAAACGTCGGACGGATGTACCCGAAAACCAGAGGATGGTCGAAGTCAAGTTCTGGTTTACTGGATCATGGAGTACCGCATTGACAAATGTATTCTCATGATCAACGTAAGTTGTAGTCGTTTTCTGACCGCCCACAAAACCCTCCAAGGGTGGAACACGAACTTCTATTACCACAACCCCCTGCTCTTTTAGCGCCTCCGCAGCCGATCGAAGGCAAGCTATTTGCTCTTCGCGCGTGGAGAGCAGGGTGAATGTGCCATAAACACAATAGACCAGATCGAAGCGTTGTTCTGAGCTGAAATCGGAAATGTCCCCCTTCCAGGCTTTGATCAGATCAGTTCGTTTGGCGAGAAGTTTTAACATGCTGTCTGAATTGTCGATGCCTTCGACCCTGACTCCCCGCTCGCTCAACGGCACCGCTACGCGCCCATTGCCAATACCGAGCTCAAGAGCCGCTCCTCCTCTGGAAAGTCGCTCAAGGAGGGCAGCAGTTTCGTCTGCCTCCGCAACTTTTCCTAATAGGGTGGTAAATTTTTCATACGTGGAAGCCATACTCTCGTCATAGGCACTCTCGGACATGCTATTCTCCACATTGGACCATCGTTTGTTTTCATTGTTACGGAAGTACGCTAAAGTAGTTTTTCCGTGTGTAAATTGGCAAATTTTGCTATATATCGCAAAGTTATCGGAGTTTTAAGCCAAAATATTTCATCTCCGTTCGAGAAGTCGCGCATCATTCAACGAACTTGATATCTTTCGGATAATCGGATATGTTCGTGTATGTTTGTGTTATTTCCTCGTCCGCTTTTATGTCTCTAGTTGCTACAAGGTTTGCCCATGCGCCGGATTCTTCATCAGTCCAAACTGTTTCTGAATTAGGGTTCACAGAGTGATTAACTAACGACGCCATTCCAAAAACAACATAGCGTGCCAAAGGACCAATCTTTTGATTCTTATTACCACGCACGAAGTAATATTGAAGTATTCCTGTAATATCTATAACGCTTGCTTGCCGATCGTCAAATTCCCATGTTGGAGCCCGCTCAATTAAATCGCCCGCCTTGAAGGTGACATTGGCGAATAATCCACGACCTTTTCGGGGAACTGTCTTCACATAGAGAGCGTTACTGCGATCAAAAACCCTATCGACCATCGTGTGTACCTTCTTGTGCTGAGCTTGGAGCTGATGGGCAGTCATTGAGATTCCGGACGTGATTCACCAGCAATGCTGACTTCAAAGAAGTCCGCGGCGTGTTGATCGAGTGCTCGGCTACGAGGCCCACTGTTCTCGCCGCAAACCTCCTCCTTCACGGAGGTGCCATTGAGGCCTCAGCCAAATCCAAATATACTTTCGTCACTTCTAGTGCCATGCCCTTGATAACGGGCATCCGTTCCACTAAGATGGGATCGGCACCCGCTTCCAAGGGGCGAGATTCTAAGAGATCGTTCCACATTCTCCGTGAGCGAACATAGCTTGTTCTCAACCTCGTCATACCTACCAACATGCGTGGGTGACGTTAGCTGCCAACCTCGGCTCTTACGTTTCTTCCAACCAACCCGGTTCACGTATCTTGCCAAGGGTTGGACCACGTACTCGAATGGGAACTGATCGGCTACCGCATCAAAGACGCCTCGGGAAACGATATCGAGCTCTGGTACGAACCGCAGGCATTTGCCATCAGCATCCGGCCCGAACCGCGATCGGATCGGCCCGATCGAACCAGGCGAGTTCCTTGGACTTACAGCTTCCGATCGCACGATGCTCAGCATCTACAGCGGGGTTCATCACCTGGCCAACAGGCGAACCACATCGCGGTCTGTTTGACACCCTCGCGCTGAAAAGGAATTGTCGTTCTAGGAATGATCGTTCCTATTCTTTATGGCTGGCAGCTGTCGACGGCGCTCGTTCGTTCCGCAACCGGGCGATCGCCACCATCTGCGCGAAATCAAACAGTCAAAGCGCGCACATGAGGCCAAGCATCATGGACGAAGTCCCCTGGTCAGACAGCATCACGAGCTACGACATGCAACATCGCACCATTTACCTAGGCGTCCTAAACGCCTGCGCCTACAATGCCAGTGTAGAGGAAGTGGCCGATCGCATTCTCGGCATCGACCCGATCCTTGAACCGGTCCGCGCCCGTAAAGCAGTCCGCAGCCATATCGACCGCGCCAACTGGATGGTGACGTGCGGCAGCAAGCACCTGTTCGGCGGCTGAATACGGCGCGGATTGCCACGCCTTTTCAGACGAGAAAGTCCAGATACGCGCCATTCATCAGTGCGCGGCCACCCGAAACGGCGCGGCGGATGCGATCGCGCAGGTGATCGCGAGGATCGTTTCAGTCGGAGTGGACGCGCCATTGGCCGATCAGCGTGAGGGGGGCGCCGGCGCATGGCAAAGGCTCGTTCGAAAAGGGCCTTCCCCGTCGGTATGATATCGGGACTGACTGTCGCAGAGTCACTCGTCTCGAGATACTTGATGCTGCCGCCGGCGCCGCTGGTCGGAGGAGGAGAAGCTGCTGATCGTCGAGGAGAGCTATGGACTACGCGGCAGGCATCGGCGATGTCGCGGCGCCCCGGGCTTTCCAACCCACTGCTGTTTGCGCGGCGCAAGGCGCATGGCGACGGTCGGCTTGGCGCAGCTGGCGTCTGCGGTTCTCGTGCCGGCGATGATCGTTCCGGATCAGCGGAAGAAGCAGAACCGGCTGGCAGGCGCATTGAGGTGGTGAGCGTGAATGGTAGCAGGGTGACCGTCGAGCCCAAGGTGGACGTGAAAGGACCGTTTCGGATCATGCGAGGCCCGGAAGCGCTGCGATGATCCCGATTGCGACGGGGTGCGGGTGTGGTTGGCGACCGGACACACCGAAATGCGCTACGGTTTCCCCCAGCCTTGCTCTACGCGTGGAGGAGACCTTCACGAAGGATAGCTGAGCGGTGATATGCAAATACGAGAGCATTCACCACTTGCCTGCGGATCGTGGATGGCTGGCCGACAATGTCAGCGTAGAGGAATGGCCGATCTCATTTCTCGGTCTCCCGATCCTTAAACCGGTCCGCCGTAAGGCTGTTCGCAGCTATATCGACCGCGGATCGCAATGACTGTTCGCCGGTTGACGCCCAGCCCGGGTTCCCACGCAGTCGAACTGACACCAGAGATGACGCCGCGGGCGCAGTCGCGGATGTGATCGCGAGGATTATTCCAGCCAGACTGGACGCGACAGTCGCCGAAGAGCGCCTCAGCGACGGTAGGTGCCAGCGTGACCCGTCGAGCGAGAAAGACGAGGCTCCCGTCGTTCAGCAGCCGACAGGCTGCCCCCGCGCCAGTGAGCGAAGCCGGATGCCCGAGACCGCCAGAGCTGCCGGAGAAAAGCGGGCATCGTTCATGAGCACGCGGCGCCGCCGTTGTTCGAGGGTCTTTCGCTTGATCCTTTCTCGTTGCAACAGGATGGTCTGGCCGCGTCCGAAGTAGACGTCGGTCGGGGTGAGATTGTCGAGGCTTTCGTGGTAGCGCCGGTAATTGTGGTGCTCGACGAAGGCGGCGATCTGCCTGTCGAGATCGCCGGGCAGGAAGTAGTTTTCGAGCAGAATCCGGTTCTTCAGCGTCTGATGCCAGCGCTTGATCTTGCCCTGGGTCTGGGGATGGCTGGGCACGCCACGGGTATGCTCCATGTTTTGATCCGAGAGCCAGTCGGCCAGGCCGCCGGCGACGTAGCACGGGCCGTTGTCGGAGAGCAGCCGCGGCCGCTGATGCACCGTCGCCCGATCGCAGCCCGATGCCGTGAGCGCCAGGATCAGCGTGTCGGTGACGTCTTGCGCCCTCATGGTCGTGCACAGCTTCCAGGCGATGATGTAGCGGGAGAAGTCGTCGAGGATGGTCGACAGGTAGAACCAGCCCCAGCCGATCACCTTCAGATAAGTGAAGTCGGTCTGCCACAGCTGGTTCCCTTTAGACCATCGACCAAGAAGCCGAAGACTTTTGCCTCGTCGTCGTGGACTTATGAGGGCGGCTGCAGTGTCCCGAAAACAGCGTCCAGTCGTCTCGCTGGTAACAGCACGCCAACGGTGACCAATGGAGGGGCCTAGCGAAGCAGGGCCGCCCAGCACCTCGCCCCGCTCCATCTCCGACGGCCTATAAACGGCGACGCACGGAGCAATGCCGCGAGCCACAGCAGCAGACCGGGCCAAATGTCCGGAGCACCAGCGCGCGAAAGCACTCGTAGTAAATGGCGCCGTTTCGCGAACCGCGTGCCATTAAAAACTGTCGAGGGCAGAAGATGGACGCAAACAGCGACCGGACCGCCAACACCGCGCAGGGAGTGCGGTGTGAGCAGGTAAAAGGCATCGTTTCACAGCACAGTCGACTCCTGAGTTCCGTTCCAGACTTTCCTGGAGACGCGGTAGCGTGGAGGCTGAATTGCAAGCCGTTCGCTTGCGTCGGGCTCACGCGCAGCCGGTCTTCGTCGTTCAGATCGTTAGTCAAGGGATTGCCATTTAGAGCCGGGTACGTGAAGCGTCGCTGGAGCGAAGGTGCTGCGTGCCAACCAAGCTCGCTGGGAGTTTTACTGCTTGAGTTTGCAGGGTGTTCCTGCGAGCTCGCACAGGAGACCGATCAGGCGATTAAGTTGCACTGTCGTCGGATCTCTGACGATGTCGGACATGACGCCGATCAACCAGCTTCGGGCGATCCTGCTGGAGCGCGGCCACATCATCGCCTAAGGGCCGCGCCGGCTTGATCGGGCGCTCGATGAACTGCTCGCCGATGACGACTTCGCCGTAATACCAAAGGCTCTGAGGGCTGACTCTCTAGGGGTTCCCGCCTCGACTGATCCGTGATTCCTTGTTGCGAGGAGGATTCGGGCGATGGGATCAGCGGTGAAGATGCGGACGGACTATTCGGCTGTGG
>NZ_RZST01000019.1:0-32883 GCF_003997575.1 Mesorhizobium sp. M1A.F.Ca.IN.022.07.1.1 | reverse complement strand
CGACGGGCCGACGCTCGCGTCGAGCTTGTCGTTCTCCCACGCGAACTGCGTGAGGTCGAGCCTGAGCGGCGACAGAAACGGCGGGAAGGCGGACGACGCCGCGACCGCGGTCGCGACCGGCAGGTCCGCATGCTTGGCCATGCCGATCCGGTAATCGGCAATGTAGCGGTTGGACATGCGAAACAGCGAGCCGGTGCTGAGATTGCTCGAGCAGAACACGAACCACGGACGCCGGGTCAGGCTCTTCAGCGTCGGCACCTTGCCGTCGAACAGATGGCGCTCGTAGCAGGTGGCGACTTCGCGCGCCGCGCTCGAAAACGGGTTGAACACGCCCTTGAGGATCGACGGCGCGTCAAGGAAGACCTGCGAGAAAGCGAGGATTTTTTCGACGTAAAGCTCGCGGAAATTCGTGGCAACGCCGTCGGCAAAGCTGAGGCGCGGCCAGAGAACCGCAAGCAGCCCGGCGGCAATCGAGCCGCCCGAGACCGAACTGACCATGTCGATTTTCTGAAGCAGGCCGGCCTCGTTCAGCCGGCAGAGCACGCCGGCATGGAACAGCATGGCGCGATAGCCGCCGCCCGACAGGCAGAGGCCGAGCTCGTAATGCTCGACCTTGTCGTCAGCCGGTGACGATCCGGCTGGAATCGGCTCCATCGCGCCCCCCTTCTGCCTGTCCGTTCGGCATTCGAGCTCGGCTTTGCTCAATCCAGCCCAGCGCAGCCATTCTGGCAAGCGGGGGAAACGCATAACGTCGCGGAGTGGAAAGCGGGGCCGCTTGCCGGCCGCTTCGTCGCGGCCGGCCGCATAGACCTTGCGATCGATCTTTACTGATTGATCTCGGGCTCGACGAGCCTTGCCAGGTTCTTAAGCGACTCCTGCCAGCCGAGATAGCAGGCCTCGGCGGGGATGGCGTCCGGAATGCCGGCCTGGGTGATCTCCATCTCCGTGCCGACCGAGACTTTCTTCAACTTCACCGTCACCTGCATCTCGCCGGGCAGGTTGGGATCGTCGAACTTGTCGGTGTAGCGCACGAGCTCACCCGGAACGAGCTCGACATAGTCGCCGCCGAAAGCATGGCTTTCGCCCGTGGTGAAGTTGCGGAACGACATTTTGAAGTTGCCGCCGGCCTTTGCATCCAAGTGATGCACCGTGCAGGTGAAGCCGTTCGGCGGCAGCCATTTCGCCAGCGCGTCCGCCTCGATGAAAGCGCGATAGACTTTTTCAGGTTTGGTGGCGAGCACGCGGTGCAGGCGGACAGTGCTGGGCATATCGTTTCTCCTGTTGATTGCCGGTCTATGCTCCTATGACGAACGGTGATTGGCCAGTCCGACATCGATGGTGAAGTTTTTTGAACGCTGCTGCCGATCTCTCGATGGGGAGATTATCCGAACCGGTTGCCCTGCACGCCGCGCACGCCGGGCCTGAGCGCGAACAGGCCGCCTTCGAAGGGGCTGGCGTCGAGATGCTCGGCGCTCATGGTGAAGCGCGCCGAGGTGACGAACAGCGTGTCGAGGCCGGGGCCGCCGAAGGCGCAGCTCGTCGGCCAGCTGCAAGGCAATTCGGCGATCCGGTCCAGCCTGCCGTCGGGCGCGATGCGGGCGAGGCAGCTTCCGCCAACCACCCGGCAGTTCCAGATATAGCCCTCTGCGTCAAGGCAGGAGCCGTCCGGCAGGCCGCGCTCGAAGCCGGTGAAGAAGGGGAGCGCCCGGCCGAGCCGTCCCGCCTTCTTGTCCCAGTCATAGCTGTAGAGCGCATTCTTCGTCGTGTCGGCGGTGACGAAGCGTCCGTCGGGCAGCCACACCATCGTGTTGGTGATGCCGAACCGGTCTTCGCTGAGCGGCGTCGCTTTGCCATCCGGGCCGACCCGGTAGAGCCGACCTTCATCGCTGGCGATGGGCACCGGCGCGTCGTCCGGGCCGATGTTGTTGGCCATCGTTCCAACCCAGAACGAACCGTCCGGCGCCACCACGCCCTCGTTGAGCCGCGTTCCCGGTCTGTCGTCCTCGATCGTCGCGAGCGCCCGGAACGGCCCGTAGAAGTCCCATAGCGCGATCTCCTTGCGCAACCCGACGATCGCGCCGCCGTCGTTGCGCAAGCCGACCGAGGTCACGAGATCGGGCGTCTGCCAGCTTTCATGCGCGCCGCTCAGCGGATCCAGCCGATGGATCCTGCGGCCGATGATGTCGACCCAAACCAGCCTTTCGCGGCGCTCGTCCCACACCAGGCTTTCGCCGACCACGTCGCGCGCATCGAAGATCAGGCCGGCTTGCTTCTCGTGCATGGGGCGCCTCGGGGCAGGGTGTCAGAAAATCAGCTTGACATATATCTTTAAGCCGAACTATGAGCAATTCAACATAAACCTGTCATACAGGTGTTGAGGAAACGCATGCAAGAGCAGACGGACCCACCGGATGAACCGAGTCCTGGCCTGGTCAGCACGGCGATTCAGGCGATAACCCAGCACATCCGCTCGGAAGGCCTAGCACCCGGCGATCCGCTGCCCAGCGAAGCCGCCATGACGCGCCAGCTCAACGTTTCCCGAACGGTCGTGCGCGAGGCCTTCCGCTCGCTGTCGGCGATGCGGCTGATCGACATGAGCGCCGGGCGCCGCGCCACCGTCGCCAAGCTCGACACCGGCGCCATGTCGATGGTGATCGAGCATGGCATCACCACCCAGCAGATCAGCGTGCAGCAGGTCTATGACGTCAGGCGCACCATCGAGATGCGCACCGTGGCGCTGGCCGCGCTGCGCCGCACCAACGCGGAAGCCGCGGCGATCGCCCAGTCGGCCCGGCTGATGCGCGAGAGTTGCAAGAGCCCCGAGACCGTCATGGAGCATGACATCGCCTTCCACGAGGCGATCGCGGCGGCCTCGCACAATCCGGTCTTTTCGCTGATCGTCACCGCCTTCAGCGGCGTGACGCGGCGCACCTGGGTCATCGGCTGGCGAACCCGTTCCTCCGACGAGGACCAGCTCAAGATGATCAAGGGCCATGAGGACATCGCCGACGCCATCCTCAAGGGCGATCCGCGGCTTGCGGCCGAGCATATGGCCGAGCATTTCGACAAGAGCGTCAAGGCGCTCATCGACGCGGGGATAGCCTGATGAAGATCCGCGCCATCGAGACCGTCCGCATCGAGGAACGGCCCAACCTGCTCTGGGTCGAGGTTCATACCGACGAGGGCATCACCGGACTCGGCGAGACGTTTTATCTATCGCGCACCGTCGAGGAATATCTGCACGAATATGTGGCGCCCAGGGTGATCGGCCGCGATCCGCTGGAGATCGATCTTTTGGCCGCCGATCTCGTCGGCTATCTCGGCTTCCGCTCCAGCGGCGCCGAGGTGCGCGGCAACTCCGCCTTCGACATCGCGCTGTGGGACATTTTCGGCAAGGCCACCGGCCAGCCGGTCGCGCAGCTGCTCGGCGGTTTCAGCCGTCGCTCGATCCGCACCTACAACACCTGCGCCGGCACCGAGTATATCAAGGACGCCAAGGGCCAGACGACGGCCAATTACGGCATCGGCGCCGGGCGCGATTACGACGATCTCAACGCTTTCCTCACCCGCGCCGGCGAGCTGGCCGAGGAATTGCTCTCCGACGGCATCACCGCAATGAAGATCTGGCCGTTCGACCACGCGGCGGAGAAGACGCGCGGCAACGACATCTCGGCGGCCGACTTGAAGGCGGCGCTCGAGCCTTTTGAAAAGATTCGCAAAGCCGTCGGCGACAGGATCGACATCATGGTCGAGTTCCATTCGATGTGGCAGCTCTTGCCGGCGATGAGGATCGCCGAGGCGCTCAGGCCCTACGCCACCTATTGGCACGAGGACCCGATCCGCATGGACAGCCTCGGCGATTTGAGGCGTTACGCCGCCGCCAGTCCGGCCCCGATCTCGGCCTCCGAGACGCTGGGCAGCCGCTGGGCTTTCCGCGACCTTCTGGAGACTGGAGCGGCCGGGATCGTCATGCTCGACATCTCCTGGTGCGGCGGCCTGTCGGAGGCGCGCAAGATCGCTTCGATGGCCGAGGCTTGGCGGCTGCCGGTGGCGCCGCACGACTGCACCGGTCCGGTCGTGCTCGCAGCGTCGACCCATTTGTCGCTCAACGCGCCCAACGCGCTCGTCCAGGAAAGCGTGCGCGCCTTCTACCGCACCTGGTACCGCGACTTGGTGACGGCGCTGCCCGAGGTGAAAGACGGCATGATCACCGTGCCGCCGGGGCCTGGGCTCGGGCTGGCGCTCAGTCCCGATCTTGGCAAGGCCTACACCGTCCACCGCCGCGTCAGCAGCCAGACGGACATTTAGCCCAAGACGCACATCTAGGATCCATAGGGAGGAACAAACATGAGAAAACTGACAGCAATGCTTCTGCTCGGCGCCGCCCTCATCGGCGGGCAATCGGCCGCCAAAGCCGACGGGCTCAACATCGTCTTTACCCATCATTCGTCGGCCTCCAACACATTCTGGCAGGCGGTGAAGAAAGGTTTCGACGATGGCTGCGCCAAGGTCGAGGCCAACTGCAACATGGTCTTCACCCAGACCGAGGGATCAATCGAGCAGCAGGTCGCGAACATGCGCGCGGCCCTTGCCGCCAAGCCCGACGCGCTGCTCACCTCCATCGTCGACGACCATGCCTTCGACGATGTCATCAAGGAGGCCCGCGACGCCGGCGTGGTGGTGATCGCCGTCAATGTCGACGACACCGAAGGCGCCAAGGGCAATGCGCGCCAGGCCTTCATCGGCCAGGGCTTCAAGCCAGCCGGCTACTCGCTCGCCAAGGCGATTTCCGAGAGCTTCCCGAAGGATGGTCCGATCAAGGTGCTGGTCGGCATCTCGGCGCCGGGCCAGAACTGGTCCGAAACCCGCGGCGCCGGCGTCATGCAGTTCCTCGAGGAATACAAGGCCGCTCATAAGGACCGCGACCTTTCGTGGGAGCGCATCGACAGCGGCACCGACCTCGCCATCACTTCCGACCGCGTCGGCGCCTATCTCAACGCGCATCCCGACACCACCGCCTATTTCGACACCGGCTTCTGGTGCGCCGGCGTGGCGCGCGTGCTGGCCGATCGCGGGGTCGCGCCCGGCAAGGTCCTGCTCGGCGGCTTCGATCTCGTGCCGGAAGTGCTGCAGCAGATGCAGAAGGGCTATGTCCAGGCGCTGGTCGACCAGCAGCCCTACATGCAGGGCTTCATGCCGGTGATGGAAGTCTATCTCAACAAGAAGCTCGGTCTTGCGCCTTCCGACATCGACACGGGGCAGGGCATCGTGCGCCAGAAGGACGCCGATGCGATCATGGCGCTGTCCGCGCAGGGCATGCGCTGAGGTCGCATGCCTTTGAGATTGGCCGAGACGCCCGTCACCGAAATGCTGGCGGGACATCACCCCCCCTCTGTCCTGCCGGACCGTCCGGCAGGACAGAGGGGGGTGTGAAGGAACGCGGCGCCACAGTACCTTTCACAATCACCGCACCGGAGCCTTTCATTGAAGCGCCTGTTCAAGACCTATCTCGAGAAGCCGGAACTGGCCGGGCTGATCCTCCTGGTGCTGCTCATTGTCCTGTTCCAGGTCCGCTCCCACGGCGTGTTCCTGAACCAGGACAATCTGCGAGGCATCCTCGGCATCCTGCCGGAGGCCGGCCTCGTCGCCATCGGCGTTACCATCCTGATGATCAGCGGCGAGTTCGACCTGTCGGTCGGTTCGGTCTTCGCGCTGATGCCGATGACGATGGCGGTGCTGATGGTGCAGGGCTGGCCGTTCCCGCTGGCGCTGCTCGCCGGGCTGCTCGCCTCGGCGGCCATCGGCTTCATCAACGGTTACGTCACCATCCGCTTCGCCATCCCGAGCTTCATCACCACGCTCGGCATGCTGTTCATGGCGCGATCGCTCACCGTTGTCATTTCCGGCGGCTTTCCGCCGCTGTTGCCCGCCGACCTGCCGACTTGGCTGTTCACCTCCTTCGTCGGGCCGGGCAACATGTTCCGCATGTCGTTTCTGTGGTTCGTGGCGGTCGCGGGGCTGACCTCGCTGATGCTGTCGCGCACCAATTTCGGCAACTGGATCAAGGCTACCGGCGGCTTCCTGCCGGCCGCCGCCGCGATGGGCATCCCAACGGCCAGGGTCAAGATCGTCTGCTTCATGCTGTGCTCGGTGCTCTCGGGCTTCGCCGGCATGCTGCAGGTGCTGCGATTGGGGTCGCCGCTGCCTTCGATCGGCGAGGGGATGGAGCTGCAGGCGGTCGCATCCGCCGTCATCGGCGGCGCCTCGCTCGCCGGCGGCATCGGCACTGTCATGGGCGGCATCATCGGCACGACGCTCATCCGGGTCATCGACAACGGCCTTGTGCTCAGCCATGTCGACGCCAACTGGTTCAAATTCGCCATCGGCTTCCTGACCATCTTCGCCGTCGTCGCCAATGCCTGGATGCGCAAGCGCGCCAAGGCCATCAAGATGGAGGGCTGAGTCGTGAGCGACGCCATCATCTCGGTGCGCAATCTGCACAAGTGGTATTCCGGCGTGCATGCCCTCAAAGGCGTCACGCTCGACTTCAAGCGTGGCGAGGCGCTCGGCCTGGTCGGCGACAACGGCGCCGGCAAGTCGACCTTGATCAACATCCTGTCCGGCGTCCACCGTGCCGACCAGGGCGAGATCAAGGTCGAGGGCAGGGACGTCCGCATCGCCACCCCGCGCGACGCGATGGATCTCGGCATTGAGACCATCTACCAGTACAATTCCATGGTCCCCACCATGTCGATCGCCCGCAACCTGTTCATCGGCCGTGAGCCGACCCGGTTCTCGATCCTCGGCGTCGGCATCCTCGACCAGAAGAAGATGGCCGAGGAAAGCGTGCGCGCCATCGCCAATGTCGACCTGCATCTGCGCTCCCCCGATGCGCTCGTCGGCGAGCTCTCCGGAGGCCAGCGCCAGGGCGTCGCGATCGCGCGCGCCATGCACTTCAAGACGAAGGTAATGATCCTCGACGAGCCGACCAATCACCTCTCGGTCAAGGAGACCAACAAGGTGATCGGCTTCGTGCGCGGCCTCAAGGAACAGGGAGTGACGGGCGTCTTCATCAGTCACAACATGCACCACGTCTTCGAGTGCTGCGACCGTATCGTCGCGATGGCGCGCGGCGAGATCGTGCTGGACAAGCATATCGGCGACACTTCGATCGACGAAGTCCATTCTGTCCTGTGAGGGGTTAGGCAATGAAGGCGCTCGCTGGTCGTAAAGTGTTGCTGACGGGCGGCCTCGGCTCGCTTGGCCGGGCCCAGGCGGTGACGCTGGCGCGGGCCGGCGCGCGCGTGCTGGTGCTCGACCGCCCCGACATTAGTGAGGGCGAGCAGACGGTGGCGAGACTTGCCGGACAGGCCAGGGGCGATATGGCCTTCGTCGGCTGCGATCTCAACCGGCTGGCCGATGCGGAAGCGGCCGTTGCCGCGCTGGCGGCGAAGGAAGGTGGGATCGATATCCTGATCAACAACGCGGCGCTGATCATCAACCGGCCGTTCGAGCAGTTCTCGCTGGCCGAATATGAGGATCAGATCCGCGTCAATTCCTCGGCCGCCTTTGCGCTGGCGCGGGCCTGCGCGCCGGGCATGAAGGCGAAGGGCTACGGCAAGATCGTCAACTTCTGCTCGATCACGCTCAACGGCCGCTGGGACGGCTACGTGCCCTATGTCGCCTCGAAGGGCGCCATGCTCGGGCTCACCAAGTCGCTCGCGCGCGAGCTCGGGCCGCATGGCATCCGCGTCAACGCCGTGTCGCCGGGCGCGGTGGTCTCGGAGGCGGAGGCGCGCGTCTTCGGCGACCGGTTGAAGCAGTACAATGACTGGATCCTCGAGAACCAAAGCCTCAAGACGCGCATCGAGCCTGAGAACATCGCCGAGCTCGTGCTGTTCCTCGTCTCACCCGCCTCCGACATGATCAGCGGCCAGAACATCGCCATCGATGGCGGCTGGTGAGGATATGGCCGGCGCGGTCGAGCTGAACGACGGGCAGGCGAGGCTGGTCCTGGCGCCTGAGAAGGGCGCGGCGATCGCGCGCTATGACGCGCTGGTGATCGGCAGCGCGCCGGTTCCGCTGCTGAAGCCGGGCGATGGCACCGGCACGTCCGGCTGCCAACTCCTGGTGCCGTGGTCGAACCGCATCTCCGGCGGCGGCTTCACTTTCGACGGCCGCTTCCACGCCGTCGCGCCGAACATTCCGGGCGAAGCCTTTCCGATCCATGGCGACGGTTTCCAAAAACCGTGGCGGCTCGCCCGCCGCACTGACACCGAGGCGGAGCTGGTGCTCGACGAGGGCGCGATCGGTCCTTACCGCTATGCGGCTACCGTGACCTATGCGCTGCAGGACGGCGCGTTGGAGGCGCAGCTGACGGTGGAGAACCGCGCCGGCATGCGCCTGCCTTACGGCCTCGGTTTCCATCCCTGGTTCCCGCGCGGCGACACAACGCTGCTCGGGGCCAAGGCGAGGCGCGTCTGGCTGGAGGACGAGCGCCATTTGCCGGTCGGCGTCGTGCCGGTGAGCGAGCGCCCGGCCTGGGATTTCTCGCGCTCCATCCCGCTGCCGTGGGACTGGGTCAACAACGCCTTCGACGGCTGGAATCGTCGCGCCTCGATCACGCAGCTCGAGGAGGGGATCAGGATCACGCTCACCGCCTCGCCGGAGCTCGGCGTCTATATCCTCTACTCGCCGTCATCCGACGCCGACTTCTTCTGCTTTGAGCCGGTGTCGCACCCGGTCGATGCGCATCACGGCGAAGGGCTGACGGTGCTTGAAGATGGGCAAACGATGAGCGCGACGATGCGGCTGGACTGGGCTGTGGCGGGTTGAGGGCAGCCGCCAGAGCGCGTGATCTCCCCCTTGAGGGGAAGATGGCGGCAGGCCAGGAGAGGGGCGCGAAGGATCGCGGCCGTTCGTCATCCTAGGGTCTGCGCTGCGTCGCTTCGCTCCTTGCTTCGCCCTAGGATGACGAAGGGATAGGTCGCCGCCCCCTCTGTCCTGCCGGCCCGCAAGGGGGAGATCGGAGGGCGCGTCGACTTTCGCCAATCTACAACGTCGCCAGAGGAGATGCAAAGCACCTCCCTCACAGCTCCTTCTCCGCCAGCTCCCTGAATTCATCCGGCACCGAGCGCGCTGCTTGCAGCGCGACGGTGCCGTAGCCGACGGCCTGCTTGCCGAAGCGCTGGCGGATCTTGTCTATGGCGCGGTCGGCGCCGAAGCGGGCGAGGCCTTTGCGGCTGCCGGGCTTCAGCTTCTCGTCCGCCAGGCCGAGCGGCAGTTCGAGCTGCAGCTCGGCATGCTCTTCCAGATGCGAGACCGAGATCGCCAGCAGCGAGATTTCCCGTTCGCCCGGGTGAGCGGCGAGCACGCCTCTGACCAGCTCTTCCGCGACGTCAGCGAGCATGGTCGTCGCCTGGATCGGCTGCTCCAGCGTCACCGCGCGCGTGACCGCGCGCATGTCGGCAAAGCGCACGCGCACCGTCACCGTGCGGCCGGGCCGGTCCTTGGCGCGCAGGCGGCTGGCGACGCGATCGGCGAGATGCAGGAGCGTCGGCACGAGGACGCGCGGCAGCGCCGGTTTGCGGCCCAGCGCCGACTGCGCGCCGGCGGAATGGGCGCGGCGATGCGTCTCCAGTCGGCGCGGGTCGCGGTTCCAGGCAAGGGCCGCGAGCTTCTGGCCGGCGGCATGGCCGATCAGCCGCTCCAGCGCGCCGCTATGCGTGCGCGCCAATTGCCCGATCGTCTCGACGCCGATCTCGGCGAGCCTGGCTTTGGTTGCCGGACCGACGCCCCACATCAGCGACACCGGCAAATCGTGCAGGAAGGAAAGCTCGGTGCCGGGCTCGACCACCACCAGCCCGTCGGGCTTGGCCACCTGCGAGGCGATCTTGGCGAGATGCTTCGTCCGTGCCACCCCGATCGAGATCGGCAGGCCGAGCTCGCTCTTCACGCGGCGGCGGATGGTTCGCGCAATTTCGTCCGGCGGTCCGAACAGATGCGTGCAGCCGGCGACATCGGCGAAAGCCTCGTCGATCGAGATGCGCTCGACCAGCGGCGTGAAATCGTCGAGCACCTTGATCGCGGCGTCGCCGAGACGCTGGTATTCGCCGAAGCGGCCGCCGACGAAGATGAGCTGCGGACAGAGCTCGCGCGCCCTGCGGCCGGGCATGCCGCCGCGCACGCCAAAAATCTTCGCCTCATAGGAGGCGGCAAGCACTACGCCGCCGCCGACTGCGATCGGCTTGCCGCGCAGCGACGGGTCGAGCAGTTGCTCGACCGAGGCGTAGAAGGCGTCGAGATCGGCATGCAGGATCGTAGCGGCCGAAGCGGCGTTCGTGGCGGCCATCGCGCTCCCGGCTCCATCCATCCGCTTTGCGGCATCGCAGCATTAGCAGCAACTGTTGTAAGCGGTAATGCGTGTGAACATAAAGAGAACAAAAGGAGTTTCCTGTCAAGCCGGCCAGCTGAGGATGAGAACATCTGCAACCCGTCACAACCAAGGGCTTTGACCGGTTGCGCCGGTGTGCTCCCCTTTGACGGGTTGACCGCTGACCAGGGAGGGGCGCGAAGGATCGCGGCCCAAAACTGCGTCATGCCAGGACGAAGTCAGGAGCCGAGCGACGCGCGAAGACCAGGATGACGAAGTGCGGCCGAGCCGGAGATCCAGGTTCTGAGACGATGGCGGGACAGCGCCCCCTCTGATCGTCCCACATGGGGGATCGGCTGTCCCTTGGCCGACAGCCCCTAGACCGGCTTGGCGTATTGCTCGGCGCTCAGCACCTCGATGCATTGGAACGGCTCATTGCCTTCTACCCAGGCGTCATGCCCGGGCGGGATTGTATAGGAGGTGCCGGCCTCGAAGGTCTTCTGCGTCCCGTCGTCCATGCGTATGGTGATCGTTCCGGACACGACATAGCCGACATGCGAGACCTGGCAGCTGTCAGTCTTGACCACCGGCTTCACGCATTCGGACCATCTCCAGCCCGGCTCCATGTTGAGCCGCCCGAGCGTGTAGCCCGGCAGCCGGACCACTTCGACGCGGGTCTTGGCGGGCGAGCGAACCTCGTCGGGATTGTTATGCGACTTGGATTCGAGCTTGGTGACCTTCATTGCAGCTTCGGCCATGGCATCCTCCCATTTCCAAGGATTGCAAGCGGGGCCTGACGCGCGATCGTCGGCGACCGCTGCCGGATTGATACGCCTTTCAATGAATGATTGCTAATCTAAGTTGCTTGGCGCGGCGCGAAATCGATTTTGCCGCGCAGGCCCTATTGCAAGCACGCTCTGCCGGTGTTTTGCTGTTCCTTGCGCCTGGCACGACGGTGGTTGAGGGGCCGCCCCGTTTCTCGCCCCTTGGGGAGAATCCTGTGAACCCTCGGCAAGTGAATTTCGCCAATAGTGCCGCGGCAAAGCCAGGCTCCGTCCACGATAGTCCATCTTTATTTCCGCTTGCGGGCGCGCGCTCACCGCGCCCATCGAAACCGCCATAGGCGAGGTGGAAGGCGATACTCGAAAAATCAGAAAAACTGGGAGGAATCGATGCTTCATCAGGTAGGGAAAACGGAAGCCCGTCCGCCGGTCGGGCCAGGGCGCCGCACTCCGCCGGCGCTTCGCCAGTGCTGCGACAACTATATCTGTCCGACCTGCGACCAAGTCGTCGAGCTGACGGATTTCCGCCAGGTCGTCTGGCATCAAAGGCCGGGCCATCGGCCGATGGATTTGGATGACTGAGCGGACCTGCCCAAGAAAAGAGGGCCCGAGAGAAAAAGGGCCCGCGCCTTCCAGAGGAATGCGCGGGCCGAAGCTGGAGTAGCCATTCGATAAACGCGCAGCCGGCCTGCCGGTTGCGTCAGGCGGATCAGCCGCCGTTGGCCGGAGCCGGGGCCGGAGCCGGTGCGGCCGGTGCGGGTGCCGGCGTCGTCGACGGTGCCGCAGGCGTCTCCACCTTGGGCGCCTCGACCTTCGGCGCATCGAGCTTCACGTTGACATCCGTCGATCCGCCACCGCCGGTGCGGCCACCGACATTGATGATGCCGGTAAAGAACAGCAGGGCCACGATCGCGATGATGGCAAGAACGATCGCCACTGCTGTGCCGGCGCCGCCCCCGCCACTGGTGTTTACAACTGTAGGTCTGTCGGCCATGGTTTCCTCTCCTCTGCCGATTGGGATGTCGTGGCAACGGCGCCAAAGCTGGAATGTTCCTGCTTTCGGGCCACGGTCCCTTGTCAGGCGGGACCTGAGGCCGCACCTTTGAGCGCAGAGGTCCGAATGGGCGATTTCTGGAAACAAGTAGGCCCACAACTCATTGTGGCACAACCGTCGAGTAACGTCCCTTCATCGGCGGTTTGAAAGTGGAGTTGCCCGCCATTTCCTGCGATGTGGCGGGCAACTCCCACAATCCCGCAGTCTGCCGAGATTCGCGAACCTGTTCGCCGCGCTTTTGCCGGTCGATCCAAAACAACCACAGGCGTACGCGACGTGCTTTTAAGCCCTGCCTGCCGCTTCGCTCGATCTCGGCGCGGGCCGCCCAGGCTGTCGCCAAATCATGATGCACCACTCCGAGCGGAACCCGGCCGCCCGTCACGCCGTTGTCTTCCGCGAAGGGATCCTGTGGGCGGAGGCCGCCATGGACAGCTTCGAACTGATCGATCTTCTCTGCGTCGTCGACGCCTGCGCCAGCGATGGCGCGGCTGGGCGCCTTGTTTCAATGTCGAAAGCCGTCGAGGAACTGCGCGTCTTGACCGGGGACTTCGTCTCGTCCGACGAGGCGGCGGCGAACGCGTTGAGCCAGGTGGCGCTGCAGCGCGGCTGCGCGGTGTTGTTCGACGAACAGCCGGGCGCCGATATCGTCGGCGAGTGCTGATTTCCCCTTGAAGAAGAGCGGCGCTATTTCACCAGGGTGATCATCCTGCCGGCATACATCTCGCGATTGCCGAGCTCGGCCGCGCAGTCCGATTTCACCGCCGAGTTTCCGGTCATGCCTACGGTATTGCCGACCAGCCGCAGGCAATTGCCCTGCGCGTTCATGTCCGAATTCCCGGCATAGGAGATCGCCGCGTCGGGGGCATAGATGAAGCCGCTGACCACCGAGCCGGATCCGCCGTTGATCGTCAGCGCCGAGGTGTTGCCCTTGGCCTGGAAGATGGTGATGCCTGCATAGGCGCCGCTGGCCGGCGGCGAGAGGTTCACCTGCTCATTGGCATTGATGTAGAGCTGCGAGCCTTCCATCAGGAAGATCGTCACGCCCTGGCCGGTGAGGCTGCCGTTGCCGCCGGGCTTTATGGTGACATTGCGCAGGATGTAGACGCCCGGATTAAGCGTGATCTTTCCTGACCAGGTCTTGTCGCAATAGGTGCCGGGCGAAAGCGTGACCGTCTTGCCGTTCGGCATCGATTGGCACATGCCATAAGCGGGCGGGGTGACATTGGCCAACGGGTCGAACGATGCGTACTGGTTTTCGAGCGGTGCGTCGCACGAGAGTGTTGCGTTGGGCGGCGTTATCCCCGAGGTCGAGCCGACCGTCGAGACGCATGCGGCGCTGAGCAGGGCCGAGCCGCCGCGGTCGATGGCGTCGGCCGCGTCCGAGTTTGCGGCGATCACGCAGCCGTTCATCGCCACATTGGTCGAGCCCTGCAGGTTAACGGCGGAGCCGACATGCGGATCGAGCGCCAGAACGCACGCTTGCGCCCCGGGTTTGACCTCGACGGAGGCGGAGCGGGTCGCCTGCCAGGCCGGCGCGCCGCTGATGAAAGCCGCCCGGCTGATGCTCGACGACAGCGAGATGGTGTAGCCGCTCGGATCGCCGCTGGCCGCTGCCTGGAACGCCCCGACGCTGCCCGAATATTCGCCGGCGTCGGCGACGCTCAAATTGGCTGAGAAGAAAGTTAGGCCGAGCTGGCGCACATCGCCGGCCGACATGGTCGGTTGGTATTTCGTGCCCACCGCCAGCCCGGCTGCGTCCAGCGAGTTCTGCAGTTGCGCCGCGTCGTCGCTCGTGCCGGCCACATCGACGGCGCCGGCCACGACAAGCATCAGCGGCACCATGGCGATTGCGGTCGCCAGCGCGAAATTGCCGCGCGTCGAAGCCCAGAACCGTCTGATCATGGCAGCACCCCTCGCCGGAAACGGCAGAGACACTACTCCAGCCGTCTCTACGACCGATTTCCGAAAAAGATAAAATGCAGCAAAAGCTAAAATCGCTGATTTATCCGCAGCTTGACCTAACGTCCTATATAGAGTGGGACCTAAGTCTGAGTCGTGGCCGCGCAGGGTGGTAAATATGCATGCAAGGGTCTGAAAATCGCAAGTCGAGGAAAAAAATTAGCCATTCGTTTATCGCCGGGTGTTGAACGTGGTGGCTGGGATAGCTTGGGCGCGCTCGGCCATGAACACATTCGGTCGGATTTTCAGACAGTTCGTCTCCCGCCGCCTGCGGCGCGGCGAGAGCGGCAATGTTGCGACGATCTTCGCGCTCACCCTGCCGATCGTCGTCGGCGGGGCAGGGCTCGGCGTCGAGACGTCCTACTGGTACTATTCGAGCCTGAAGCTGCAGGCGACGGCGGACGCCGCCGCCTATGCCGGCGCGCTGGAAAAGATCCAGGGATCGGACACTGCGACGATCACGGCGGCCGCGACCCAGTCGGCGACCGACAACGGCCTCGGCAATGGCACCATCACCGTCCACACGCCGCCCACCTCGGGGCCGAACACGGCCAAGAAGGCAGTCGAGGTCATCCTCAACCAGAACCTCGACCGGATGTTCACCTCGATCTTCACGCAGACCAAGGTGCCGGAGCAGGCGAGGGCGGTGGCGCTCATTACCGATGCTTCCAAGGCCTGCGTGCTGGCGCTAAATAAGTCGGCCTCGCAGGCGGCGCTTTTCTCCGGCAGCACCAGCGTCAAGCTGACCGGCTGCTCGGTCATGTCGAATTCGAGCGCCGCGGACGCCATCAAGGTCCAGGGGTCGGCAGGGCTTCAGGCCGACTGCCTGATCTCGGTCGGCGGCGTTTCGCTGAACAACCCGGTGACCACGACCTGCAAGTCGCCGATAACCCAGGCCTTGCCCGCGTCCGATCCGTTCTCCAGCCTGCCGGCGCCCTCGACCAGCGGCTCTTGCCAGAATGTCAACAGCGGCAAGTCAACGCAAACAATCCAGCCCGGTACCTACTGCAATGGTATGAACCTCAACGGCAATGTCGCGCTTTCTTCCGGCACTTACGTTGTCCAGGGCAATTTGAAGATCAACGCCGGCGCGGTCATCACCTGCGCTGCACCCTGCACCAACGGCGTAACCATCTATATGACGGGCAGCAACACCATAAGCATGAACGGCAACGCCACGGTGACGCTCAGCGCGCCGACCTCGGGGACCTATTCCGGCGTGCTGTTTTATGGCGACAGGACGGGCAACGCCGCACAGAGCACCTTCAACGGCACGGCGACTTCTTCGCTGACCGGGGCAATCTATTTCCCCAAGCAGCAGGTCAATTATCTCGGCAATTTCTCGGGCGCGAACGGCTGCACCCAGGTTGTGGCCGACACCATCCAGTGGTCGGGCAATTCCACAATCAACCAGAACTGCTCGAGCCTTGGGCTGCAAGACATCCCCGCCGCCCCGTCTGTTGCGATTGTCGAGTAGCCGCGTGGCGCCGGCAGCGATCCGCTTCCGCAAGAATCGCTCCGGCGCGGCCGCGGTGGAATTCGCGCTGGTGTTGCCGGTGCTGTGCGTCGCGCTGTTCGGAATCGCCGATGGCTGGTCCTATGTCACCAGCTCGATGGCGATGCGGGCGGGTGTGAAGACGGCGGCGAATCTGCTGCTGGCCGGCGGGGGAGACGACACCGCCGTTCAGGCCGCCGCTCTTGCGAGTTGGGAGAAGAAACCCTCCGATGCAGCGATCACGGTGACACGCACCTACAAATGCGGAACGACCGTGGTCACGTCGTCGACCACCTGTGCGGGATCGAAAGTACCTTCCATCTATGTCCAGATCCAGGCGTCGGGCACCTGGGTTCCGCCGTTCACCTTCGGCGTCTTCCCGGGCAATAGCGCGCTCAGCCATCAGCAGGTGGTCCGTGTCCGCTAAGCAAAAAACCAGGCTGTTTGCCAGCAACGCCTCTGGCGGCGCCGCGATCGAGTTCGCGCTGATCGTGCCTTTCCTGATCATGCTTCTGTTCGGCATCTTCGCCTTCGGCTGGTCGATGAACAACGAGTCCAGCGTGCGCTATGCGCTCGAGGCCTCGGCGCGCTCGCTGCAGCTTGACAGGACGATGACCCAGGCTCAGATCCAGGCGATCGCGACGCAGAAACTACAGGCGCTCGGCTTGCAGAACGTGACAGTTATGATCACCACCGACCCGCCGAGCGGCGGCTTCAAGATGGCGCATGTCAGCGCCAGCTATGCCTTCGTCATCAACTTTCCCTATTTCAGCGATTTTCCGATCAATTACTCGACCACTGTCACCGTGCCGCTGATCAACAGCTGAAGCACGTCTCCCCAAAGTGAGACTTCGTTTCGGGTCAAAGCCAGGGCTAAGCTTAACAAGCTGTGTGGGCCGAAAGATTGCGACACGCTTCAGGGCATGCCGAGGAAGAATATATAAGTATATATCTGGGATTGGCCGCAAAGCGGGATAAGAACACCTCGGTAGCGCGCCCCAAGCGCTGGTGGCATCACCGCTCCCGCGGGTTGCCCGAAACGATGCCGCGCACGTCCGAAAATCGCCTTTATAAACAGGCGTCTTGTACTCCTCGACGGACGCTGGCCGCATAGCGTTGGGCCCATGGTCCGACGGGAGGTGGGCCTTCATTGTTCCAGAGGGCGGACCTGGCCTTGGCCCATTTATTTACGCAATAATTTCAGCAAGTTAACAGGTGTTCAGCAGGATTTCCGGAGCTGCTTCTCGGGATACTCTCTTGCCGCCACCGAATTTGTTTAAAAGTTACTCCAAGCCGTTAGGGAAATCTCATATGACGCGATCTAGCGGTTGGGCATTGGTGGCGATTCACCTGCGGAGAAACATGATGACAATCCGGAAAACACTTTTGGCTTCGCTTGCCATTCTGGCGCTCGCGGCTGCTCCCGCACTCGCCGGAGCCGGCGGCAATGGCGGTGGCAACGGCAATGGCGGCAGCCATGGCGGCGGCAACGGCAATGGCGGCGGGAACGGCAATGGCGGCGGTAATGGCAACGGCGGCGGCAACGGCGGCGGCAAGGGCCAAAGCAGCAACAGCGGCGCCTCGCACGGCAAGTCGGCATCGGCAAAGGCCGCCAAGTCGCAGGTCGACGATGCAACCGATGACGACACGACGGACGATACCACTACGGCCGCCACCCCGAAGGAGAAGAACATCCATGCCAAGCTCGGCCGGCTGAACTCGCTCCAGCGCAACATCAATGCCTACATGAATTCCAAGAGCAAGAAGTTCGCGGGCATTCAGGCTTATGTGACCCAGGCCGCCGTAGCCCAGAACGCGCAGGCCAAGCTTGACGCGGCAAACGCGAAGCTGGCCGCCGACCAGGCCCAGCTCGGCACGCTCACCCAACAGCTCGCCGACCTCAATGCAACCGACACGACCAACATGACGGCCGAGGAAAAGGCGGCTTTCGATGCGCAGGTTGCCGACGTTCAGGCGCAGATCGACGCCCAGAACGCCGCGATCGCCGCTGACACCCAGGCGGTCACGGATGCCCAGGCTGCGGTGACCGCTAACCCTGCGCCCGATGACGCCACGCTCGACGCCGCCCTGCAGGACATGGCCAACAAGCCGGTCGATCAGGAGGTGACGGACTGGGCCAAGGACGTGCTGGCCGACAAGATCGACCAGGCGGCCGCGGCGACGTCCACGCCATAAGGCACACGCGGCGAACCTGCCGCAGTGGAGTGCATGCATGCCGCCGGGGCGACCCGGCGGCATTTTGTTTGGCTTGACGGCAATGCATTGGAACGATGGCTACTGACCCAGGGAAGGCCGGGGGGAATCCTGGTTGCGGCGAGCAGAAACGCCACGCCGAGGCACAGGCGGAGTTCAAAAAAAGGCTCGCCCTTGAGGCGAGCCCAAAAGTAGCAAAAGCCGAGGTGGTCAGACGGCTTCTACCCGCGTCCGAAGGTTAACATGCGGGGGTGTACCGACCGAATAACATTAGTTAAGGAATAGCTAAAAATCCCTCGGCGTCCGCACCGCTGGAAGCCTTTCGTCGGTTTTGGTCGGCGTTGTGCCACGTGTTTGAAACGGTGGCAGAACCGACGGCGGTGACGCAGACCGGGTAGTCGAAAATCGGCGCGCCGAAAACGAGTTTGACCGGGAGCTGCGTGGTCAGCTCCCGGCCCCCGGTTGCCACCCCCGAGATCTCGCTGTGAATGTCGTGCTACGATATAAAAGCCGGCGTTGGAATGGGGAACGGGCAATTTCTTTTGCGAGCCGCCCTGCATTGGGGAAAACAACTGCGGGCCCGGGAGCGCTGCCCCGCCGCCGCCGACCTTGCGAGTCTTTTTGCCTCGCCTGACGCTGTGCGCAATGCACACCAAAACGTCGCTGTCGTGTGGCTAATATGCATTGCGGTGTGTAGACTTAGCGGGTGAAGGATTTCACAGGGCATTGGGAGGACAACAAAATGCCACGGGTTTCGGAGCTTTTCTTCAAGACGGCCATCGTCTTTCTCATCCTGGGCATAGGCGCCGGGCTGCAGATGGCGATTTCGGGCGACCACGGCGCCTTCCCGGCGCACGCCCACATCAACCTTCTCGGCTGGGTGACCAGCGCGATCTTCGGCGGTTACTACGCGCTCAATCCGGCCAAGGCCGAGCGCCGCATCGCCATGATCCACTACGGTCTCTACACGGTTGGCCTCGTGATCATGCTGCCGGCGCTCTACTGGATGCTGGCCGCAGGCCATCCGGAGATCGAGCCGGTCGTGGCGATCGGCTCGCTGATCGTCGCCGCCGCGGTGCTGACCTTTGCCTTCATCGTCTTCTCGTCCGCAGAGACGGTGCGCTCGGCCACGGTTGCTCCGGCGCAGTAACGGTGCACCCAACAGCGCGTCGCCTGAACCGGCCCAGTGCGACGCGCTCAATTGCTCGATCGCACGCGGCCAAGATTGGCACGTCATCCTGTGGCGGAGCAGGGAGCGAAGCGACGCGGCGCAGACTGCAGGCCGTAAGCTCAGAGCGTGACGACGGTTGAGAATTCCGCCGCGCTGCGTTCCTCGACGAGGTCACAGCGTGGGTTCTCGGGTCTTCGCTCCGCTTCGCGTCGCTACGCCCAACGATGACGGCGTTGGGGCTTCGGCCGGACGCTGAGCCGCCTTACGGCAGCAGCCTCGGGAACAGCCGCGAGATCAGCGCGTGGACGATGCCGTCGCGCTCGAACGGGCCGGGCAGCTTGGCGGGGGCGCCGGCGTCGCTCGCCTTGCTCTCGTCCGTGGCCCGGCCTTCGGCTTGCACGAGCCACAGCACGGCCACGAAGTAGCCTGCCTGCAGCACCACGCCCGCCAGGAACGTCCAGCCAAGCGACTGCCAGACGGACCCGGTGGACATGAAGGTCCAGCCGAGAACCACCAGAAGCGTTGCCGTCATTCCCACAAGAAACTGCGGAAAATACATTTGCCCAACCGAGCGCCGCGACCAGTTAGGGTCTTCGACGATCTCGCCCATTGCTCTACCCATTTTGACCCTTGCACTTTTTCCGCCAGGATCGCAAGACTTCACGCAGACCCCTTGCCATAGGTCTTAATTCCGGCCCGCCGAAGGACCTACGCCTGAGGAACCCAGCCGAGGCCGATTCCGTTCCCTCGCGGAACGATGATCAGGAGTAGCTAATGGACGGCAGCGTCTACGCGGCGCGCTGGCTTGTTGCGCCTGCTTTTGGAACGCGCATCGTCTTCGCCGCTGCCGCAATGCTGCTGAGCTGACGCCCTCTGACGATCGCCGCAGTGCCCGCCCGCCGAGCACGTCCCTTCATCGGCGGGAGGCCGACCTCTCCGCCTTTCCGCGAAAGAAGTGGAGGGTTAGCTCTGACCCCCATTTCGGCCGGATCACGTCGCGGCCGGCTAGGGGCTGGCCCACCGGCTATCGGGATTGGGCCTTCGCTGCACCATTCTTGTATCGAAGGCGTCGGGCAGGCGAACGTGCGCCAGCGCCCTGACCGATCCCGTTCTCATGGCATCCGGCGGCAAGAGGATGACCATCTTGGCCTCGCGATCCGGCCAGAGTGGCCTGCCGCCTGCGAAGAACACAAGCGCCACAACGCAGATCAGAAGAACGGCGGCGAACAGGTTCGCAATGATCTCTCCGAGTTGCATGCAGCACCCCCAAAAGGAGCACCCGCCGCATCGCAGGTAGCGGCGGGTGCAACAACAACCGACGATGAAGGGACCCATGCTCGCCAGTCATGATCCAACAAGATAACTGCCTGTATGTTTCGAGAGGGGGACCAATGCCCTGCCAAACCAGACCTCAGTCCGACGGCTGTGTTCCGGTGAGGGCGGGCGATAAGGCTTTGATGGGGCTGCCCCGGCCTCGGGGAGAGGGGCGTTTGCGCCCGCGGCTGAAGCGACATAAGAAAAGCCCGCCATGCCATGCGGCACGGCAGGCCTCCTGTCTGAAATGCTGTCTGGATCAGGCCTCCAGGATCACGACGATCTTGTAGGTGTCCGGATCCACGATCACGATGCGCCCGTCGGCCAGCACGAAATACATATAGGTTTCGTAAGCCGGGACGATCTTGACGATGCGGGCCGGCAGGCGATGCAGCCGGATCTTTTGCCGCGGAACCTCGACCCCGACCGAGATGTCGAAGCTGACATCGCGAACCGGCTGGACGTTGGTCTCGCGGATGATCTGCGTGATCTGCGTCCGCTGCTCGACCGTCACATTGGTGATCGAGGCCGTCTTGTCCTGGTCGGTCTGGACGTTGCCCTGAGCGTTCTGCTCGGTCTGCATCTTGGTGGTGCCCTGGGCGTTCTGGTCGGTGGTGGTGCCGGTCTTGCCCTGAGCATTCTGCTCGGTCTGCACCTTTGTGTTGCTGTCAGCATTCTGTTCGGTGCTGGTGCCGGTCTTGTCCTGGGCCTGCTGTTTCTTCTTCAGCGTGGTATTGTCCTGAGCGTTCTGCTCAGTCTTTGTGTCGGCCTTGCCCTGCGCCTGCTGCTTCTTCTTCAGCTGCGTATTGTCCTCGGCGTTCTGCTCGGTGCTGGTGCCAGCCTCGCCCTGGGCATTCTGCTCAGTCTTCATCTTGGTGGTGCCCTGGGCATTCTGCTCGGTCTGAGACTTCATCTTGCCTTGGGCCTGCTCGCCAGCCTTGCCGCCCTTCGGGCAGTCGGCCTGGCCGGCGGCACAACTATCGCCGCCGCTCGGCTGCACGGACTCGGTCTGCGCCATCGCGGCGCCGCAACCAACGCCGAGCGCGATCATGCTCGTGATCAGAAGATGCTTCATCTGATTTCTCCTCGGAAAGTCGGTCCCTTCGTTGGTTAAACACGACTTGGAAGGCATTGTTCCGAGATTGTTTTGCCAAGCGGCGGCGGCGTTCTTACGCCGGCGGATGCGCGGAATTTTGCAGGAACAAGCCGCGGTCCTCGGCGTTAGGACGGTGCCGATCGGCTGTGGAAATCGCAGGCGCAGCAGAGGAGGCGATTGACCACACAAAGGAGACGACCATGAAAATGCACATCACCACCGCCGCCGCGGCCCTCCTGCTTCTCGCCGGCGCTGGCGCCGTCGCTGCGCAGGACACCGTCGTGATCGCGCCCGAGCAGGAAACCGTCATCAAGGAATATGTGCAAAAGCAGCCGCTGGCTTCGGTGAAGGTTCCCGGCATCGAGCTGAACATCGGCAGCACGCTTCCCGAGACGGTCGAACTGCACGAGGTGCCGAACGTCAAATATCGCTATGTCGTGGTCGATAACCGGACTGTGATCGTCGACCCCGGCACGCGCAAGATCATCAAGGTGCTCAATTAACCGACAGCGTAATCGGCCGAACGGATGGCCCGCCGCCGGTCACGGCGGCGGGCAGTTAACGGAAAATTATTAATTTACGATATGCTAACGGAACCTTTGACCCACACCCAAGTTGGGCGCTTTGGGTCAAATCTGTCTCATAGGCAACACAAACGGGTGGCAGAAACAAACCTGTCTCATAGGCAACACAAACCGGTGGCAGAGAGCAGAATCGGGCGGCGGCGAACAGGCATGGGCAGGGGCGAGGAGGACTAGTTAACATGTCGAAACGAGAAATCGGAACATCCCGCTCGCTCGGGATGCGCGTCGCCGAGTTGCGGGCCAGGATGGAAGACGCCCACATCACCGCACATGAAATAAAGACCTTCCAGAAGGTCGCGGCCATAATGGGGGGCGGCGATGGCTCCCTACGCATCGATGCGGACGATCTGATCGCCGCATCTTTCCTCACCGAGTCGTGCGAAGCTTCGCTGAACTGACAGCCGTTATCGATGTCGACTGGCTGCCGTCCAGCACTGGGCGGCAGTGAGCGGCGCTACGCGACAAAAGCCTTCGGCCGCGAGGGCTTTTTCGATGATGCTTGGTTCGATAAGCCCGATCCTATAGGCCCAGACTTCAGCGGCCTGTCACGCCAGCGGCCATTGCCGGCGCTGCTGGCTTATGCTCCTGGCCTTGAGACGTCTGATCTTGGCTTCGCGTAGCGCGGTGACGGGGTCGACGCCGGTCCACAGAATGCCGGCCTTCTGAGCGAATGCCACGAAGGCCTGCCGCGCTTCCCCGAGTTTCCTCTCGCCTGTCCGCGCCGCCTCGCAGGTCTGCACGGCCGCGGCATAACAGTCGCCGCGCATTGCCGGCGGCCATTCTTTGAGGAAATTCTGCATCGCCGCCAGGGAAGCGATCTCGCGCTTGAAACCGGCCCCGACTGCGATCGCCACCGGCGCGCGGAGCGGCATGTCGCTTGTGATGTGAACTGCAGTCATGGCGGGCCTTTGCTGGTCGAATTTATTCAATTCAAACAATGCGAAGCTGCCCCGGCGGTTCCGCCGGCAACAATCAATTAGGCGCCGCAGACGGAACAAGACCCCAATGCACGCGTTTGCCCCGGGAGCTCCTATGTTCGACCTGCCAGGTTTCCGCGACGGCGGAGGCGGGCGGAGCTCGCCAACACAACAGGAGACTTATGATGAAACGCACCCTTATTCCTGCTGTTGCCGGCCTTGCTCTGATCGCCGGCGTAGGCTTTGCCGCTGCGGACCAGATCATCGTCACGCCGGAGCAGCAGACTGTCGTCAAGGAATATGTCCACAAGCACCCGATCGCCTCGGTCAACATACTGGGGCTGGAACTGGGCGTCGGCTCGACGGTGCCTGACACGGTCGAGCTGCGGGAGGTGCCGGACGTTCAGTACAGATATGCCGTGGTCAACGATCGCACTGTCCTGATCGATCCTGGTACACGCAGGGTCATCCACGTCATCGAGTGATCTTACGCTTACGAGCCCCGATCCTCCCGCCATGCCGGCGGGGGGATGCCGGCTCCTAGGAAGGAGTCGCAGCCATGCATCACCCCCATGTCGAATCAGTCGACTGTGCAAAGGCGGTCGACCAGCTTCTGGCCGAACGCCGCACTGGCCTCTTATCGATGAAGGAAGCGATTGGCCTGCTGCGCAGGCGCACCGGAACCGAACGCTCTGACGCCGATTTAGCCGCATTGATTACAAAGAAGGCGGCGTATCTGGGCGTTGCGATCGTCTCCGACGTGCACTGAAGAAATCGCTGCCGACGTTCAGGCACCTACGCGTCGATGCGCAAGACGCCACCGGAAAATTCAGCTAATGTTTCCGTCGGGGAGCGGCCCCACTCAAAGGAGGCGACAGTGACGGACGACAGGCAGGAACGCATTCGCCGGCGGGCGCACGAGATCTGGGAGCAGGCCGGCCGGCCGGAAGGCGCGCATATGGAGCACTGGGACCAGGCGGCCGCCGAGATCGACGCCGAAGTAAAGCCGAAGTCCAAGGCCGCGCCCAAAAAGACGGCCGCCGCCAAGCCGAAGTCGGCCAAGGCCGAAACGCCCGTCAAAGGCCCCGCCAAGGCCAAGGCTCCTGCCAAGCCGAAAGCCAAGACCTGACCCCAGCGGCCGTTCCGCCGCTGCCATCCGCACAATCGAAATGTAGCAAGCCCGCGCCCGAAGATTTAGGGCGCGGAGGTGGAGGCTGAACGGCTATCGCCTCCCTTGCTTTCTGGCGTATTGCGCAACGGCGCAGAGGAAAGCCAGCGCGGCGGTATCGCAGGCCGCCCGCGACGGCGACGGACCCTTGGCAAAAAGCACCGCGTCCGCGATCGGGATCGTCAGCCCATGCTTCCTGGCGAATGAGGTGACTTCGTAAGGCTGATCGTCGGCTGGTGCGCCGATGTCGATTTGCTGGTCTATCAAACGAGTTCCTCCCTGGTACGCGACTATGCCTTTTCGCCCGAAAGGAATTAACTACCGGCCGCTCGCCCGCGTCCACCAATTGGCAATTGTGTGAAACGATACATTTGTCGAGGTGCATCCGAAAGTTGCAAAAGGGAATTCTCTGCACCCGGCGCGGGCGGAAACCGTTCCGCCGCCGCGCTCCTTTGCGCCCCCTCTGTCTCCTCGCGATTGGTGGTCTTCTTCCGCGAAGAAGGAAGACATCTCACTCCCAAGCATCGCTGGATTTTGCAAAGCGCACGCCCGCCGCAGTCATCGCGCACTCGCATTCGCTGATCAGCCTGAGGTTCCTCAAATATCGCGCGATCGTTTCGGGCAGCCAGGCCGCGCAGGCCTCGACATAGGCGCGGCCGTGCACCAGCGTGCCGGTCGAAAGCCGGTCGTCCTTCTCCGCGATCACCTTCAGATATTGCCGGATGAAGCGGATGTCGTCGGCGATGTCCTGGCTGGCCATGCGCCACGCGCCGACCAGGCGTTCGCGCTCGGCGAGCGGCAAAGGCGAGAGCAATGGGTGGGAAAGGTCGGCGAAAGCGGCATGGTTCGCGGTGTTCAAGAATATCCCCTCAACGAAGGGCAATATCGTACATTAGGTACGAAAAGTAATCAAGAACGTTTCGTACAATTTGAACGATACCTCACCTGGACCGTCTCATGAAACCGTCGAGCTCGATGCGCGCTTCGTCGAGCGCCCTGCCGAGGACCAGGTCCACCATCTCGCGCCTGTCCGGCTGAAGCAGTTGCGAGCCTTTGCGCAGCGCCTCACGCCATGCTTCGCCCCGGTTCCACGCTTCCGCGAAGGCATGGGCGAGGTCGTCTCGCCGACGCGTCGTCTCGAGCGCCTCGATCAGCAGGCTCGCTTGATGCAGGTCCTTTTCCCGCTTGGCGGCAGCGCTTCGTTCGCGTCGCGCCGCGACGATCAGCTTGTGGGCCGCAAAGCGTTCGGGCGATGGGACCAGCACCGGCACGCCGGAGCGGTGGAGCAGCACTGCCCGCACCGGGTCGCGGATCAGGAAATCGAGGAAGCGCAAGGGCTGGGCCGAGGCGCCGCCCAGCGACGGCATCGGGCTGGCATGGTCAGCATGCTCGTCGCTGCCTCGGTTCGGAGTGAGGAATTCTATGCGGTAGCGCGAAGCATTCTCGAACTGCGTCGTGCGCCCCGCATCGGTTCGGTGCGGGATTTCCCGGAATGTCGGGTCGACCGCCTTCAGCACCTCGATGAGCGGCGGCATGCTGTCGTCGACTTCGGCCGAGACGGAATGGAACTGGGCAAAGTCGGCATCGCCGGTCTGCAGCGCGGCTCCTGGCAGTTTGACGCCGAGATGCCCTGCATAGGTCTGGAAGGCGACGGTGCCGACGAGCACCGCGCGCAGGCGGAAGAGCCCGGCCTTTTCCAGCGCCTCGACGACGTCGCCACTGAAAGCATCGGGCGCCGCCAGGCCGGCGTCGCGAACCAGCGTGGAGACCAGCTTGCGGCGAGCCCTGAGATCGTCCTTGATCTCCTTGAAGGCCGCGACCCGTTTGGCGATCTCGGGATCTTCCGCCGGGCCGACATAGCACCTGAACTTTTGCGGCCGCGTCTCTTCGAAATACCAGTAGTCGCGGCCTTTCACCGGCACGCGCACGAAATTGCCTGCCGTCGAGAATTCGGTCTCGAAGGAGGCATCCAGGCTGCGCTGCACCAGCTCGGCATAGAGGGTACGATAGGCAAGATCGATGGTTTTCATGGCCGCTCCCGGGCGTGCGCAGCCTTATAAGAAACCTGCAATTTTCTTATAACTGGGCCTTATTCGGCGAGATTCAAGAGCATTATAAGAAACTGGTAAAAATCTTATAACGACCGGCATCTCCTAAGAGAGATGGGCCGCTCTTCTGCGGATTGGGGAAACGGTTTGCCCGGTGCGGTCGACGTCACGCCCGAAGACTCGACCTGGAAGGCGTTGAGGCCGGGCTTGGAAGCTTGGAGCAGCGCAGCTTCCGTTACGCCGATTACGGCTGCCGGGCGAGCACACTACCTTGATCGTTTCCGGAAACGTGTTCGTTGGCGCCAACCGACAAGCCGCCGCTGCTTTTTTCGAGGGACGCGGGCCGGCTACGCCTTCGCCGTCGACCGCGCGAAGCACGCAGGCGACCCGCTGATCGCGGCGAACAAGGACACGCTCACAACCCGGCGCTGAACGACCGGCATTTTTGAAGGGTGCTAACGGCGCCATCGGCACCATGGACATGGCGAAGATGGAAGCGATGGGCGGGTATTTGTTTGCCTCGGGAATACTGCTCGACCGCAACGGCAAGGCGTTGAAGGAAAGGCCATACTTCGAGACCTACCCGTAGCGCAGGTAATTGTTGCAGTGGCCGGCGTTACGCGCGCCATGACATGATTGAGCATGTCGAGTTGCGCCGAAAGCGCTTGCGAGACCGCGCTGTCCGGAGCTGAAAGCAGGAGCGGTGCATATCTGTGCCGCAGATCGGCGACCGCCTGTCTGCTGGTATTGCGCACTTCTGTTTGGCTTCCGGTCTGGGCGGCGGCAGTGATCTTGCGCAGCATCGCATCGTAGTCGTCCGGAAATTCGCGTGCGATAGCCTCAACGATCTGGAGATCCTGCTTCCGGATCTAGGCATCGATGTAGGCGGTGGTCACAGGCTGGGGCGGCTTCGCCACCGACTCATGGTGATATCTGCCGCCGCCGAACATCGCTGGTAGCACTTTTGCCTCAACGAAGCTCAAAGGGGACGACCGCCTCCACCTGCAACCATTTCCAACGCGACATCCGCCCCTCTAAAATGCCTGTCTAGTTCAGTCCGAGGCTCAGCGCCTTCTTGCGGTCGGCCTCGGCGCGCTTCAAATCGCCCTTAGCTCTCCAGGAATGTGCCCTCAAATCGTAGGCGTCGGCATATGTCGGGTCGATCTCGATAGAGCGGCTGTACTCGGCGATGGCGCCATCGTGGTCGCCTTGGCTTTCCTTGATTGCACCTAGACCGAAATGGGCGCCAGCGCTCTTCTTCCGGTCCAGGCTGATCGCCTTGTTGAAGTCTCGCGTTGCGCTGTCGATGTCCTTTTTTGCCGCATAGGCAAAGCCGCGATCGATGTAGAAGCGCGCGACTTTGGGATCCAGTTCGATCGCCTTGTCGAAGTCTGTCATCGCACCCTCGTAATCGGCCTTCTCCAGCCTTTTGGTTGCCCGTCCGTAATAGGCCATGCTCCAACTCTGATCGATGTCGAGGCCTCGGTCATAGTCGGCTAACGCCCGGTCAAGCTCGTTTTTCTTCCCCCACAAAGCGGCACGCCCAAAATAGGCATCGCTGCTCTTCGGCGCGAGTTCGATGACCTTGCTGAAATCGGCAATGGCGCCATCATAGTCATGGGTGTCGGTGCGGACCATCGCCCGTCCGCGATAGCCGGCGGGGTTTTTCGGATCGAGCGCGATGGCCTGTTCGAACGCGGTGGTGGCGCGTGCATACTTGCGTTTCTTGTACCAGACGTAGCCGTGGTCGACGATGGTCTTCAACTTGCTCTGGTCAGAGCCGACAGGTTCGCTTCCGGCTGATTTGCGTTTGGCCGCCACGGCGAGCTTGCGGCCCTCCTCGGCTAGGGCCAGCCTTGGATCCAGCCTGAGCGCCTGGTCGTAGTCCGCAATCGCCTGGTCGTAATCGCCGTTGGCGAGCCAGGCGCTGCCACGCCCGAAATAGATTGGCGCAGAACTGGGGTCGATCTTGGCCGCGCGGCTGAAATCGGCGATCGCTCGATCCAGTTCGTTCTTCTTGCTCCAGGCGACGGCGCGGCCGAGGTAAGCTTCGACGTAGGCAGGATAGAGTTCGATCACCTTGCCGTAATCATCGATGGCCGCGTCATACTTGCCCTTCGCTACCAGCGACATGCCGCGCCCCAGATATGCGGACGCCATTTTCGGATCGAGCGTGATGGCTTTGTTGTATTCGGCAATGGCGCGATCAAATTTGTGCCTCTTGTAGAGGGCATCGCCGAGATCGATGAAAGCCTTGAGCTTCTTCGGATCAGGCCCGCCGGCTTCGGCCGCGACATCGCCTTTTCCTCTTGCCGCGTCGGCCGCCTTGCGGCTGACCAGGTAATCCGGATTGTGCGGGTCGAGGTCGATTGCCCGGTCGAAATCGGCGATGGCGCCGTCATAGTCCTTCCTGTCGGCCCGTGCCATGCCGCGCCCATAATAGCTGGCGGCGTCTTTCGGATCGATCGCGATCGCTAATGAATAGGCCGTGATCGCCCGCCCGCCGTCGCCCTTGGCGTGCCAGGCCATGCCCTTGCAAAAGAACGCGTCGCGCGCCTTCGGGTCGAGCGTGGCGGCATGGCCACAATCGGCAAGCGCGCCCTCGACATCGCCCGACATGGTTTTGGCCATCCCCCGGCGAATATGGGCCGAGACCAGATCCGGAACGAGCTGGATCACCCGATCGTAGTCGGCGATCGCCAGGTCGTAGGCGCGCTTGGCGGCCAAGGCCTTGCCGCGGCCGAAATAGGCGAATGGGCTACTGGGGTCGAGCGCGATCGCCTTCTCATACTCTGCGATGGCATGGTCATATTTGCCCGCGTCGGAAAAGGTGTCGCCGCTCTGCACGGCGCTCAGGACACGTGGGTCGGTCGCCTCGGCCGCCTCCAGCATCTTTGAAGCGGACAGTATTCGCGTTGGGCTCGCTTTGCCTTGGCCGAGTTGCTTGGCCAAGGTTTCAACGGCGGCCGCAACAGAGGGCTGCAACTGTTGCATGCCCACTGGCGGCGCCGGCCTGTTTTCGCCAACGGCAGCCTGCTCGTCACAGCTTCCAGTCCGCTTCAGGTCGAGTTCGATGGCACGCCGGCAATCGACTGCCGCGCCGGCCTGATCGCCCTTGAGCATCCGGGCGCGGCTGCGACCGAAATAGGCGTCGGCGTTTTCGGGATCGAGGCTGATGGCCTTGTCGAAATCGAGCAATGCGCCGTCCACGCCATATTTCGACAGCCGCATCTGGGCGCGCTCGAGCAGGATCCTGGCGGTCGCCGGATCCCTGCCTGGCTTCGCGGCGGTCGGCTTGCCTTGCTCGCCGGGCAGGTGTTCCCTGCACGTGCCTGCCCGCTTCGGGTCGAGCTCGACGGCTCGCCGGCAGTCGCCGACGGCGAGGTCGAAATTGCCAAGCAAGGCCTCCGCGATGGATCGGTGGTAGTAGGCATCGGCGTTGTAGGGATCGAGGCCGATGACAAAGCTGAATGTATCTATCGCGCCCTTGGGGTCGACCTGCATCTGCTGCAACCCCGATTTCATATTCCAGTCGATGGCGGCGGAATTGTCGCGCTTGGCATAGAGTTGCGGCGGCTCATACGTGGGAGGCGCGATAGGCTTGGCCGCCTGCGGCTCAGCTGGGATTGGGACATGAGCCTGACTGGTCGTAGCGCCCGGTGACTGCAGCACGGGTTGCCCCTCGGCCCTGCGCTTGCCAATCTGGACGCTCAGTCTTTCCTTTCGGTAGTCCGCGTTGGCCGGGTCGAGCGCGATTGCCTTGTCCAGGTCCGCTATTGCCTTATCAGGATCGCTCGCCTCCCAGACAAGCGCCCTCTCGAAATAAGATTTTGGATCGTCGGAACTGATGGAAATCGCTTTGTCGAGATCGGCAAGCGCCTCTTTCGAATTGCCGACTCGAGCCATAGTCATGCCGCGCACGCGGTAAGCCGGGGCGTTGGCCGGGTCGCGGCGTACGGCTTCATCCAGATCGGCGATAGCGCGGGCATAGTTCTTCTTTAAGCCCCAGCTCTTGGCGCGGTTGAAGTAGAATGCGGAACTTGCTGGATTGAGCCGGATCGCCTCGTCGAATGCGGCGATGGCGCGGGTATGGTCGCCCTTTTCCTGCCATTCTATGCCGACCGCATTTTGGGCGGTGGCGGTTTTCTCGCCACCTCCGTCGCGCGGCTCGCCAAAAGCCTCGGCGATCCGGCGTGAGCAATCACGCCCTTTGTCCGCATCGACGCCGGCGATGTGCTTGCAATCGGCTTCCGCGCGCCTGCGCTCGCCCTTGGCGATCCATGAAAGTGCGCGGTCATGGTAAGGCGTGATGGGGTCCGCGCGGACGCTCTCTGCTTTGTCATAGTCGGCTTGGGCCCGCGTGGCGTCGCCCTTGTCCTCCCAGGCGACGCCGCGCACGCCATAGGCCATCTCGTTGGCGGGATCGATGTCGATCGCCTTGTCGCATTCGACAATCGCACGGTCGTGCTCGCCTTTCTTGTTGAGTGCCCTGGCGCGGTCGGCATAGAGGTTGGCATCGTCCGGCGTGAGCGCGATTGCGCGAGTGTAGTCCGCGACGGCTCGCTCGAAATCTGCCTTGCTCTCCCAGGCAATGGCGCGATTGGTAAAGGCGGGCACGTATGTCGGATCAAGCGCGAGCACGTCGGTCATGTCGGCGATGACGCGGTCGATATCGTTCTTCTGCGTGTAAGCCAGGCCACGCCAGAAATAGGCGTTAACGCGAAGATCGGGAATCTCGGCGCTGTCCTCGGCGATGGGCGTGCAGACGCTAATCTGCTGGTCGGCGGAGAGGGCGCCGTCGCTGAAGCAAGTAGCGTAATCCTTGCTCTCTGCGAGGGCCGGACTGCGAAGCCCGCCAAGCGTCACCACTATTCCCGCCGGCGCCAAAAGCGGGCCAAATGAAAGCCATGCAACGAATGCGCGGGTGAACGCGCCGGTGCGGCGTGACATGTTTTGATCCTCCCCCCGGAGTTGCCGCGGCAGCGGCTGCAATTGCCTATATAGTTCCGTTTTTGTTCCGAAATGCAAGCAGAAATTGCGAACGCTATCCTGTGTTCGCTCTCGGCCAAAGAACGCAACCCTCAAAGCCTGGCAACGCGACGTTCTTCTTGTTCTTCGTTGAGCGACGGTTTCTCAGCGAGATTGTCTCTCACATATCGATCATTGAGCGCTTGACCCGCCCGATGATGGTGATCGCGCCTTCGAGCTCCGGCGGCGGGATGTCGAGATAGGACGCCGGCTGGAAGGGCGGGGTGTCGTTCGGGCGGTAGCGCTTGTAGGTGGCGCGGCCGGTTTCGTCGGCGATCACATAGCAGCCATTGGTCACCAGCCGCTTGTCGCGCAGGTTGACGAAGATGATCGAATCCGGCGGCGAGATCTTGTTCATCGACGGTCCGTCGACGCGCAGCGCAATCCACTCGCCTTCCTCGAGATCGGCGGTGGGGATGGTCGGGTAGTCCGAAAGGTTGACCACGCTGTCCTGGCTGCCGAGTTCGCCGGCGCTGATCCACGATACGATCGGCACGTCGATGGTGATGGGCGAGGCGGCGAGGTGCACAGGCGCGGCTTCGACGCCGTCGGCGTCAAACAAGAGCCAGCCCGGGTCGACGCCGAACAGCCGGCCGTATTTCTCCGCCGCCTTGCGCGACAGCGGCCGGTTGCCGTTCTCATGGCTGATAAGCGTGTTCTTGTTGATTTCGCGCAAGGCCCGAGCGGCATCGCTGGGCGAGGCATAGCCGGCCTGGGCGCGCGCCTGCTGCAATCTGTGCCGAGAATCCATCATCGTACAAAATGCCTGAAAATTATCGTCCAAATTGTACGATTTCGCTTGCACGTCATTCGTACATAACGTACGCTTAGCGCATGAATGAGCCTACCGCAAGCGTTTCCGCATTCCCTGCGAGCATCTCCGCCGCGAATGTGCCGGGGCCGCCCACGAGCATCTCGGGGCTAATTGATTCCTGGCAGAGTATCGGCGCCTTCGCCGCAGATGTCGGCTGCGGCTATGAAGCCGCCCGCCAGATGCGCCGTCGCGGACGCATCGCGCCGCAGCACTGGCCGCATGTGGTGGCCGCGAGCCGCAGGCGCGGCATTGCCGGTATCAGCTACGAATGGCTGGCGGGCCATCGCGCCCCGGCCGCCATGCAAGGGGAGGCGGCATGAACGCGCTTGCCTCGCCTGTCGAATTCCAATCGTCCGGACTGACCTCCTCCCCGGTCCGGACGCTTTCCGGGGCTTCTGCCTCGGATCCGGCTGAACCGTCCGCACCCCGGTTCACCGGAACGGCCGGAGCCGCTCCTCCCCCGGCTCCGGCCCCCAATTCGGGCCGGCTCGTCTCCTGCATCCGCACCGAGGACGGCACCGTCATCCTGTTCGACCGCAAGGCGGGCCTGGCGGTGTCGGGCCTGACCCGGGCCGCCGCCGAGGCGGCCCTTCTTCGCCTGCTTGGTGCGGCGCCCGGCGCCGCCTGATCTCAACCCTTTCCCGGACCTGACCAACCGCCCCGCGGCCGAACCCTGGCTCTTGGCTTCAAGTCGAGCGCTTCGCAACCTTCGCAAGCAATGGAATGAGACATGGCTGCCGCCTACACCGAAAAGGAAATCGACGAGATCGCCGCCTGGCTGAAGGAGGGGCTATCGGCCTCCCGCATCGCCGGCCGCTTCAGCGCGCTGCGCGGCAGCCCGGTCTCGCGCAACGCCATTATCGGCAT
>NZ_RZST01000199.1:0-10970 GCF_003997575.1 Mesorhizobium sp. M1A.F.Ca.IN.022.07.1.1 | reverse complement strand
CAGCTAATCTCCCCCCTTGCGGGGGAGATGCCCGGCAGGGCAGAGGGGGTCGTCTCACGTAGAGCGCCAACGTCCTCGCGCCTCGCGCGCCAGCAAGGCGTTTCACGCGCGGCGACCCCCTCTGTCGCCTTCGGCGACATCTCCCCCTCGAGGGGGAAGATTAGGCGCTTACCCCGTGACATATCGCTTCCCCTGATTATATGATAAGACAACTCCACTAAAACGGAGGCGCCTCCGTTTATTTACGTGGGGGCTGACCCGCATGGGTTCAAGCCCCATATTGCGACAGTGGAGAAAAAACTGACTGAACAGCCCTCGGAGCCTGCCGAAAAGCCTGAAACGCCGGCGCCAAAGCCGCTGCGCGCCGACGCGCGGCGCAACCGCGACAAGCTTGTCGAGGCGGCGGCGCAGGCGTTTGCCGCCGAGGGTGTCGATGCCTCGCTGGAGGAGATCGCCAAGCGGGCAGGAGTCGGCATCGGCACGCTCTACCGGCATTTCCCGACGCGCGAGCATCTGGTCGAGGTGGTCTACCGCCGCGAGGTGGAAGCGCTCTGCCATGCGGCCGAGGAACTTGCCGGCGCTCATCCGCCCGATGTGGCGCTGGAACTCTGGATGCAGCGCTTCGTCGACTACATCGCCACCAAGCGCGGTCTGGCGACAAGCCTGCGGCTGTTGCTCACCACCAACTCGACGCTGTTCTCCGATACCTCGGGCCGCGTATCCGGCGCGCTGAAGGGGCTGGTCGAACAGGCCGCAGCTGCGGGGAAGATCCGCGCCGACGTCGATGCGTCGGACGTGCTGCATGCGCTGGGCGGCATCTACTCCGCCCCCAACACGCCCGACTGGCGGGACCGCTCGGGGCGGCTGGTGAAGCTCTTGATGGACGGGCTGAGGTTCGGGGCATCGGAGGCGGCGAAAGCCGGCTGAAGCACCGCTAGCTGGGTGCGCTTCGTCTGGTCCGGTTCCAAGCTGGTGATCCAGTCCGCAAAGGCCGACATCGCGGCGGTCGGTTCCCTGGACTTCAACTTGGTCAGCCAATAGCTGCCGAGCGATATTGAGGCCTGGAAAGGGCGCCTTATCGACCCCTTGCTCAGTTGTCGCGAAAACATCAGCGCCGGAGCCAGCGCAACGCCTGCCCCTTGTTCGGCGGCTTCCATCATCGCCAGTGAAGAATCGAAGACGATCGCGCTCGCGAAGTTCGCAGGCGCTTCCATGCCGGCGGCCTCGAACCAGCGGCTCCATTCGTCCTGACGGTAGCTGCGCAGCAAGGTAAGCGCGCCGAGGTCCTGCGGCGCGTGAAGCGTCGCCGCCAGTTCCGGCGTGCAAAGCGGCGTCAGAGGTGCTTCGAAAAGTTCAGTCGCATGAAGGCCATTCCAGGCGCCGTTGCCGAAGCGGATCGAAAAATCCAATCCCTCGGCCGCCAGGTCGACGCGGTTGTTGTTGGTGGACAGGCGCAACTCGACGAACGGATGGGTGCGCCGGAAGTCTTCCAGTCTCGGAAGCAGCCAGCCGACGGCGAAGGTTCCGACGGCGCCGACGACGAGCGGTTCGCGCAGTTTTCCAGATCCGACCCGCTCCAGCGATCGCGCCAGGCGGTCGAAGGCGTCGCCGACGATCGGCAGCAGAGCCTCGCCTTCCGCCGTGATCTTGAGGCCGCGAGGCAACCTGCGAAACAGCTGCACGCCGAGCCGCTGTTCGAGCGATCGAACCTGCTGGCTAACGGCGGCCTGCGTCACCGCCAGTTCGATGCCGGCACGTGTGAAGCTGAGATGCCTGGCCGACGCCTCGAAGGCCCGCAATGCATTGAGCGGCAGGTAAGGTCGAACCATCGATGCCCAAGATTATCTTATAGCTGTTGCGATTTATCATCGTTTGTAGCCGGTTCGAAGGGGTCATAAACCCGCATTCATCCGATCCAGAGGGAGCAGATCATGTGCAGCCGGCTTCGTCTCACCATCGCTGCCGTCGTCTTCGCCTGCGCGCCGGGCAGCCTGTCAGGCGCTCGCGCCGCCGATCAGGACGCCAAGATAAGGCAGCTCGTCGATGAGGCGGTGAAGCCGGTGATCGCCCAGTACGACATTCCGGGGATGGCCGTCGCCGTGTCCGTGAACGGCGAGCGCTTCTTCATCGACTATGGCGTGGCCGAGAAGGACACCCAGGCAGCCGTCACGCGCGATACGTTGTTCGAGCTCGGCTCGATCAGCAAAACCTTCACCGCGACGCTCGCGGCCTATGCCGAGGTCGAGGGCAAGCTCGCACTTGGCGACAAGGTCGGCAAGCACATGCCCGAGCTTCAGGGCAGCGCGCTGGGCGACGTCAGGCTGCTCGACCTCGCCACGCACACGGCCGGCGGTTTCCCGCTGCAACTGCCCGATACGGTGAAGACGCAAAAACAGCTCATCGCCTATTATCGCCAATGGAAGCCGCAATTCGCGGCCGCCACCACCCGCACCTACGCCAACCCGAGCATCGGCCTGCTCGGGATGGCCACCGCCAAGGCGATGGGCGCGAGCTTTCCGGCGCTGATGGAAAAACGGCTGTTGCCGGAACTCGGCTTGCGGCGAACTTACGTCAACGTCCCGGCCGCACAGATGAAATCCTACGCCTGGGGCTACAACCGCAACGACAAGCCTGTCCGCGTCACCCCGGCATTGCTCGCCGAAAAGGCCTACGGGATCAAGTCGAACGCAGTCGACATGATCCGCTTCATCGAGGCCAACATGGGCGTCGGCAAGGTGCCGGACGATCTCGCACGCGCGCTCGAAGCCACCCACACCGGTTATTTCCGCGCGGGCGAACTGATCCAGGATCTGATCTGGGAGCAGTATCCCTATCCGGTCGATCTGGCGAAGATCGTCGCCGGGAATGCGCCCAGTATGCTGCAGCCGATCCCTGCAACTGCGATCGAGCCGCCGATGGCGCCACGCGCCGACATGGTGCTCAACAAGACCGGCTCGACAAACGGCTTCGGCGCCTATGTCGCCTATGTCCCGTCGAGGAAGATCGGCATCGTCATGCTGGCGAACAAGGCTTACCCGAATGAGGCGCGAGTCAGGGCGGCCTACCAGGTGCTGTCGCGGCTCACCGACTAGCCGCTCGTCCGGTCACTTCGGTGCTGCTTGGCCAATCCACTTTTCACCGGCGCACCGCCTGCGCCCCAAAAAACCTGCCCAAAAATGGAGAAACAGATGACCTCGATCACCCGGCGTTCAGCGCTTGCCGGCGCATTCGCATCCTTGCCGATCGTGCGTATGGCCCGCATCATCGTCGAGACGTTCGCAGGATAGTGCGGCCTGGGCGGCGCCGACGGCCGAACGGGGTCAAACCCGGCGACGGCGGCGTTTATGTTTTGAGGCGTTGAAACTGCCAATCTCCCCCCTTGCGGGGGAGATGCCCGGCAGGGCAGAGGGGGGTGCTGTCCCGCCAGCCTGTCGATTCTTGGCAGTCCCACATTCATCCTGTCGGTGAACCGATCCGGCCAACGGTAGCGTTCCTTCGCACCCCCCTCTGGCCTGCCGGCCATCTCCCCCGCAAGGGGGGAGATTAGCGGCTTCGGCGTCTCGCCTTCTCCTGTTGCCGGAGAACGGCTAGGCTTCGCGCCAAAGCACCCCCAGGAGCCCGCCCATTCCAAAGCCCACCTTCCTCGAAATTGCCCGCCGCGCCGGGGTCGGCACGGCGACGGTGGAGCGCGTTTTGAACGGCAGGGGCGGGGTGCGCCCCGAGACGGTGGAGAAGGTGGTGGCGGCGGCGCGCTCGCTCGACTATCCGCGCCGACTGCCCGAAGCGCATCGCGGCGTCATCCGCATCGAGGTGATCCTGGTCAGGCCCGACGCCACCTTCTTCGCGCGCCTCTCCCGCGCCTTCGAACGCATCGCGGCGACGCTCGACCGCTCGATCGCCGTCCACCGCACCTTTCTCGACGAGGCCAATCCGGCGGCGATCGCCAAGCGCATCCTCGAACCGGAGATGCGGCGCGCCGCGCTGATCCTCGCCGTGCCCGACCATCCGCTGGTGAGCGCGGCGGTGGCGAAGCTGGAGGCGGAAAACATCCCGACGGTGCAGATCGTCACCCAGATCTCCGGCACCAAGAGCACCTATGTCGGCATCGACAATTACGCCGCCGGCCGCATGGCGGGGCTGCTGATGGCGAAGATGCAGCGGCGGCCGGGCAAGGTGGTCGCGATCTGTCACAGCCAGATCTATCGCGTCCACCGCGACCGCGTACGGGGCTTCTTCGACTATCTGATCGACGAGGGGCGGGATTTCGAGCCCATCGCCACCCTGTTCGGTTTCGACAACGGCGACCGCAATGCCGAGCAGTTGCATGAGGCGTTTGTGCGCTGGCCCGACCTTGCCGGCCTGTACAATGCCGGCGGCGCCAACACGGCCCTGAACGAAGTGCTGCGCCGGCACCCACGCGGTCGCGACGTCTTCTTCGTCGGCCATGAACTAACCGAGCGCAGCACGCGCGGCCTGCATGACGGCACGATGGACGTCGTGCTCGACCAGGCGCCGGAGGCGCAGGCGCGCCGCGCCATCGACCTGGTGCTGGCGGCGCTCAACCTGCACGACCTGCCGGTCGATAACCCGCCGATCCGCTTCATCACCTTCACTGCCGAGAACCTTTGATCTGATTTGATCAAGGTTGCGCGAGCCTTGGCCGGTATCGCGGTGCTAACTCGACCGCGAACGGGAGACGAGCATGTGCGAATTCTCCCCCTCATCCGGCCGCTGCGCGGCCACCTTCTCCCGAGCGGAGAAGAGGGCCGGCACCGACGCAGCCTGGCTCCTCTCTCCCTGGGGAGAGGTCGGATGGCCCCGAATTGCGCTTCGCAATTCGGCTGGCAATCCGGGTGAGGGGGAGCTTTCACAAGCCTGATCGTCCGCCCTGCGAACGGGAGGATCATCGGTGGCAAGACGCTTGACGGCCTACGACCTGCAAAGCGCCAAGGGCAGCAGGAAATGGCTGCAGCTGCATGTCGACACGCCAGCCGAGGCGGCGGCCGCGGTCGCCTGCGACATCGTCATCCTCTCCTGCGAGCCCGACCACAATCTGGAATCGATCCGCCGGGCGGCGCCTTACGCGTTCCTCTCCGTCGGCATGCCGCATGGCGCGGTCGCGTCGCCGGACGAGGCGGTGCGGCTGGGCTTCGCCATGATGAAGCGCGGCGCCGACGCGGTCTATTCATCGCACTCGCCGCGCTTCATCGAGGCGATGGCGGCGGAGGGCATTCCCGTCACCGGCCATGTCGGTCTGGTGCCGAACCGCGCCACCTGGACGAATTTCCGCGCCGTCGGCCGCACGGCGGAAGAGGCCTTCAAGGTGCTGCGCGCGGCCAAGGACCTGGAGAATGCGGGTGCGGCCTGCATCGAGGTCGAAGTGGTGCCGGTCAGGCTCGCCGACCACATCACCCGCTCGACGCCGCTGATCACCATGGGCATGGGCTGCGGCACTGCCTGCGACACGCAGTATCTGTTCTCCTGCGACGTGCTGGGCACCCACACCGGCCACTATCCGCGCCATGCCAAGCGCTATGCCGACTTCGTCACGCTGGAGGCCGAGCTGCAGGAAAGGCGCATCAGTGCGTTCCGCGCCTTCGGCCGCGACGTCGCCGCAGGCAGCTACCCGGAAGCGAAGCACCAGGTGGACATGGACGATGCCGCCTATGACCGCCTCCTCACGCTCTCTCAATCGCTGTGAGACCAGCCATGGACGACCTGCAATACGGCACGCGCAACAAGAGGGGCGATTGGGCCCCGAACGAACCGGCCGGCACCGCGCCGCTCTTTGCGTTTCCGCCGCGACCGCTGGCGCTGCTGAAGTGGCTGCCGCATTATTTCCTGCCCTACAACCTGCTCTTCGCCCTCTCGGCAGTGGTGTGGTGGCGCTACGTGCTGCCGGACGTCGAGACGATGAAGACGCTCGCCATCGGCTGGATCCTGCGCCTGTTCATCGTCAACTGCGCGGCGCTGCTTGTCTTCTTCGGCGCTTTCGAGCTTCGACTCTACATTTTGAGAGCCCAGGGCAACCACTTCAAATACAACAGCAAATGGCCCTCGGAGCAGAAGAGCAAAGCCTTCTTCTTCGAGAACCAGAACATCGACAACATGCTGCGCACCTTCGGCACCGGCATGCCGATCTGGACGGCGATCGAGGTGGCGATCCTCTACGCCTACGCCAACGGCTACGTGCCGTGGCTGACCTTCGCGGAGAACCCCGTCTACCTGTTCTGCCTGGCGCTGGTGGTGCCGATCATCCACGAGACGCATTTCTTCCTGCTGCACCGGACGATCCATTGGGGGCCGCTCTACAAATGGGTGCATTCGGTGCACCACAATTCGGTCAACCCGTCGCCCTGGTCGTCGCTGTCGATGCATCCGGTGGAGCAGCTCGGCTATCTCGGCGTCGCCTTCTGGCACCTGATCATTCCGTCAAACCCGCTGCTGGCGCTCTACCAGCTCCACTATGCCGGCTTCGGCGCGATCCCGGGCCATGTCGGCTTCGACAAGGTGGAACTGACCGAGGACAGATCGGTCGATAGCCACGCCTATATCCATTACCTGCACCACAAATATTTCGAGGTGAACTACGGCGACGGCCTGATCCCGTTCGACCGCTGGTTCGGCACTTTCCATGACGGCAGCAAGGACGGCGAGGCGCGCATGCAGGCCCGCTACGAGAAGAAGAAGGCGCGCGCCAACGCCGCCGCGAAATGACAGCTGCAGAGAAAGCCACGTGGCCGGCCTGAGCCGCCCGCTTCAACGATCCCGAAAGGGCCGGCGAATAAGACAGGAGTGAGCCGGCACTCCAAATCCAGAGGGAGGAAACCCGTGAAGAAGCTTCTCATCTCGACGGCGCTCGCCGCTTTGATGGCGACCGCGTTCGCGACTGTCTCGACCGGCGCCTTCGCCGCCAAGCTCGGCGTCTCGATCGTCAACTTCGACAACAATTTCCAGACGCTGCTGATGCATGGCATGCAGGCCCGCGCCAAGGAGAAGGGTGCCGAAATTCAGGTCGAGGACGCCCAGAACGACGTCGCCAAACAGCTCGACCAGGTCAAGAATTTCATCGCCAGCGGTGTCGACGCCATCATCGTCACGCTGGTCGACACCAATGCCTCGAAGACCATGAGCGAGGAAGCCGCCAAGGCCGGCATTCCGCTGGTTTTCGTCAACCTCGAGCCATCGGACATGAAGAACCTGCCGGAGAAACAGGTCTATGTCGGCTCGAACGAGGTCGAGTCCGGCACGCTGGAAGCTTTCGAGGTCTGCAAGATGCTGCGCGCCAAGGGCAAGTCGGCCGGCGCTACCGCCTACATCATCATGGGCAGCTTGGTGCATCAGGCGGCGCTCCAGCGCACCAAGGATGTCGAGCAGATCTTTTCGACCGACATGTGCAATTTCATCAAGGTCACCGACAAGCAGTCGTCCGAATGGTCGCGCGACAACGCGCAGAACCTGATGACCAACTGGCTGACTGCCGGCCCGGCGCCCGACGCCGTCATCGCCAACAACGACGAATCCGCCATCGGCGCCATCCTGGCGCTCAAGGCCAACGGCGTCGACCTGAAGAATGTCGTGGTCGGCGGCATCGATGCCACGCAGGACGGCCTGCAGGCGATGAAGGCCGGCGACCTCTCGGTCACGGTGTTCCAGAACGCCAAGGGCCAGGGCGGCGGCGGTGTCGATGCGGCGCTCGCGCTTGCCAAAGGCGAGAAGGTCGACCGCGTCGTCTATGTGCCGTTCGAACTGGTGACGCCCGCCAACGCGGCGGAATACCTGAACAAGAACTAGACCCGGATCATCGGGGCGGCCGGCTTCGCCGCCCCGATGGGTTCGCCTCGATCTGAAGGCAAGACAGATCTGAAGGGAAGAAAAATGACCGGTTGGATCAGGGCCTGCGGGCTCGACGACATCGAACAGGAAGGCGCCCGCCGCTTCGACCATGGCGGCAAGACCTATGCCGTCTTTCGCTCGCCCGACGACGAGGTCTTCTGCACCGACGGGCTTTGCACGCATGAGGCGGTGCACATCGCCGACGGGCTGGTCATGGACTACGAGGTCGAATGCCCAAAGCACGCCGGCGCCTTCGACTACCGCACCGGAGCCGCCAAGCGCCTGCCGCCATGCATCAATCTCAGGACCTATCCGGCGAAGGTCGAGGCGGGAGCGGTGATGGTGGCGGTGGGCTGAAAAGCTCCCCCTTCTCCCCTTGTGGGAGAAGGTGGATCGGCGCGCAGCGCCGAGACGGATGAGGGGTGTTCCAGCTTGGCGGCCACGACGACAGCGCAGCGACATTCCCCAGCGCCTCACTCCGTCCAGCACCCCTCATCCGTCGCCTTCGGCGACACCTTCTCCCACAAGGGGAGAAGGAAAGAGGCGCTAAATCCCCTCGCCATCCACCAGCGGCACGTCCTCGCCTTCCCAGGGGCTCGGCAACGAACCTCGCCCCGCCGTGGGCAGCGGCATCCAGCATCTGAGCTCCGGCTCGGCATACTCGACGACGCGTCCGGGCGATGAATCCGACGCCCGCCAGCCTTCCTCGCCGAACTGGTCGGCGCGCGACCAGTAGGCCATGTCGACCTCGGCCGGTCCCTGTTCGGACGAGCGCACCGTCACCAGGATGCGACTGCCGTCCCGCGGCGCGCTCGCCATGTTGCGCCAGTGGTCGGTCTCGTCCATGTGGTCTCCTCCCAAGAAGCTTCGTGGCAATAGTCGCCGCCCGCCGGGGAGGGGTCAACCCGAACTTGGCGCGAGACAGAAATATCGTTCACGGCTAATATGTTCGCCGACCGCAATCGGACGGACGACCATGGACGAAGGGTTGCCTCAAGCCACCCGTCTCGGGCCGGTCCATCTCAGGGTGACCGACATCCCGGCTGCCTTGATCGTCTGGCGCGACACGCTCGGATTGGCGGTCCTCGGCGAGGATGCCGCCACGGCGGAGCTCGGCGCCGGTGGGCGGAAGCTTATCGTGCTTCACGCCGGAGCGCGGATCGCCTTGCCGCAGAAATCGCGCGATCTCTTCCATGTCGCCATCCATGTGACGAGCCGCCGCGACCTCGCCCACACCGCCGCCCGGCTTAAGGCGTCCGGCTTGCGCTACAGCGCCCAGGACCACCTGGTTTCGGAATCGCTCTACGTTTCCGACCCGTCCGGCAACGGCATCGAGATCTGCTTCGACACGCCGGAACGCTGTCTGCGCCGCGAGGTGTCGGCCGATGGCCGCGTGGCGCTGATCGGCACCGACGGCAGCGCGCATTCCGGGCTCGAGCCGCTCCATCTCCCGGGCCTTTTGCGCGACCTCGGCAATTCCGGCCATGTCGAGCAGAGGATGGCGAAGAACGCCTTCATCGGCCACATCCATATGCGCGCCCGCGCGCCGGAAGAACTGATGGAATTCTATGTCGGTGTGCTCGGCTTCCGCCCGCACATCCAGTCGAGAAGTTTCGGCATGTTCGACTGCGGCACCGGGAGCCGGCCGCATATGGTCGCCTTCAACATCTGGGCGCGTGACGAGCTGCGCGAGCCGCCGCCGGGTGCCGCCGGCCTCGACCATTTCACGGTTGAGCTTGCATCGGTCGAGGAGCTGGCTGCGCTGGAACGCAGGCTCGATGCCGCCAACCTGCCGCCGAAAAAGATCGGCGGTGCCGTGGAGACCGCGGACCCGGAAGGCAATCGCTTGCGGTTCGTGCTTCGGGAAGGTTGATCGCGCCGCAGCGGACGATTGGGGAAGACAAGTGGGAGGAGGGGAGAATGACCATCAGGGTGATAGGAACCGGCTTCGGCCGCACCGGCACGGATTCGATGCGCGAGGCGCTGACCATGCTCGGCTTCGGCCCGTGCCATCACATGTCGGAGGTCATGGCGCATGCGGAGCAGAAGCGGCTCTGGCGAGCGCTCGCCCAAGGCGCCGCGCCGGATTGGGATCGGCTGTTTGCCGGTTATAAATCCTGCGTCGACTGGCCCTCGGTGCATTACTGGCGCGAGCTGATCGAGGCCTACCCCGAGGCGCGCGTCATCCTCACCTGGCGCTCGCCGGAAAGCTGGTGGGAGAGTTTCGCAAAAACCATCCTGCCGGCCGTCATTGACAGCCAGGATCAGGAGTCGTTGGGCGTCGCCCTTGTCACGAAGCAGGTTTTCGGCGGCCGTCCGCAGGACCGCACGCATGCGATTGCCGTCTATGAGGCCAATATCGAAGCGGTGCTGAAGACGGTGCCGGCCGAGCGCCTGCTGGTTCACAAGCTGGGCGACGGCTGGGCGCCGCTCTGCGCCCATCTCGGCGTTCCGGTGCCGGACGAGCCCTATCCCAACCGCAACACCACGAAGGAGTTCCGGACGGCGCTTTCGTTGAATTGAAGGGAAGGGAGGGGAATAGGGGAAAAAGGTATTGGCATCCGATGTGCGGAGTTCACGAAGTCTGATCTTCCCTACTCCCCTACTCCCCTATTTCCGTTCCGCAGGAAGGAACACCACCATGACGAGCCATTTGGACACCACCTTCCTGACCGCCTCGCAACTGGCGGCGGCGATCCGCGAGGAGAAGGTCGGCGCTGTCGAGGCGATGGAGGCGCAGCTTGCCCGCATCGCTGTCGTCAACCCGCTGCTCAACGCCATCGTCACCCTCGACGAGGAGGCGGCCCGCGCCGGAGCGAAGGCCGCGGATATGGCGGTCGCGCGCGGCGAGGCCGTCGGTCCGCTCAACGGTGTGCCGGTCACGCTGAAGGACGGCCATGCCACAGCCGGCATGCGCACCACCGTCGGTTTGGAAGCCTTTGCCGATCATGTCCCGCCGATGGACAGCACGATTGCCGCGCGGCTGCGCAAGGCCGGCGCTATCATCATCGGCAAGACCAACGTGCCGCCCCGGCTGCGCGACCTGCAGACCGACAATCCGATCTTCGGCCGCACCGTCAATCCGTGGGACGTTACCCGCACATCCGGCGGCTCCAGCGGCGGCGCGGCGGCCG
>NZ_RZST01000198.1:0-11082 GCF_003997575.1 Mesorhizobium sp. M1A.F.Ca.IN.022.07.1.1 | reverse complement strand
GCCGGTTAGCCCGTCGGCGATGTCGACGCCTTCCAGCGATTGCTCGTCGCGCGGGGTGAGGTAGCGCAGAGCCAAGATAGCCACGGGCGTCAGCACCATGGAGATGATGACGATGGCGGTCAGCGTGGAATTGGCCTGACCGTCGATGATGCCGACGACGGCGGCCGAGGAATAGAGCACAAAGGCGAATTCGCCGCCCTGGGCCATGACGACGGCGCGCTCGAGCGCCTCGCGATGGCCGCTCTTGAGCATACGCGCGACCAGATAGATGCCGAGCCCCTTCATGACCATATAGGCGACGACATAAATGGCGACTAGGCGCCAGTTCTGGGCGACGACGCCAAGGTCGAGCGACATGCCGACGGCAAGAAAGAACAGGCCGAGCAGGATGCCGCGAAACGGCTCGATATCGGCTTCGAGCTGGTGGCGGAAGGTCGATTCGGAGAGCAGCACGCCGGCGAGGAACGCACCCATCGCCATCGACAAACCGGAAAGCTGCATGGCTAGCGCCGACCCAAGCACCACCAGCAGGGCGGCGGCCGTCATCACTTCGCGGGCGCGGGCATCGGCCAGGATGCGGAAGAGCGGGTTGAGCAGATAGCGACCGGCCACGACGAGGCCGACGATCGCCGCGATCCCGATCCCCACTTCGGTCAAGCGCTCAGACAGGCTGGTCTCCGCGCCCCCCGGCGCCAGGAACGCCACCAGCGCCAGAAGTGGCACGATCATCAGGTCTTCGAGCAGAAGGATCGAGACGATGCGCTGCCCTTTGGGCGCGGCGATCTCGCCGCGCTCCTCGAGCAGTTGCATGACGATCGCGGTCGAGGTCAGCACGAAGGCGGCGCCGGCGACGAAGGATTGCGCGATCGGAAAGCCTCCGGCCAGGCCGACAAGCGTCAACAGAACGGCGCAGACGCCAACCTGCAGCGCGCCGAGACCAAAGATTTCCCGGCGCAGGCCCCAGAGTCGCGACGGCTGCATTTCCAGGCCGATGATGAACAGGAACATGACGACGCCAAGCTCGGCGACGTGAAGGATGGCTTCCGATTCGGAAAAAATGCGGAGGCCGAACGGCCCGATGACCACACCGGCAGCGAGATAGCCGAGGATGGAGCCCAGCCCGATGCGCTTGAAGATCGGCACGGCGATCACGCCGGCAGCGAGCAGCGCCACTACCTGTACGAGATCGCTGCCCGATGCTTCAGCCGCCATGACTACCGTCCTTTCGTTTCAGCACTCCTTGCATGCAGCGGGAGTGCGAGGCAAGGGCAGGGGGCCTGGCAGGAAGAGCAGGGGTGTCGGCCCGAAAACGAGCGTGTGCCGTCAGGCAAACTCCCGCTGCAGCTTCGTACACAAGTTTACGGAGCCCGGTCGTTGCGCGCCGCCACAATCAAAGGTTAAGGCCGGTAGGCTTTGGCTATGGAGCTTCAGCCATTGGAGGGCAGCGGCGATGGGCCGCTGCCTTTTTTTGAGGAGATGACTGACATGAAGAATTTTTTGCTCGTTGCCGTTGGCGTTGCGGCGCTGGCCGTTTCGGCCTGTTCGAAGGGACCGGAGTGCACACAGGAGATCGCCGCCAAGAAGGCGCAGGACATGGCTGCCGCGCTTCAGGAAGCAATCACCAAGGATCCGAGCAAGGCGGCTGATCTGACGGCCAAGGTGCAGGCCGTGACGACGAAATATCAGAATGCCACGACGCTGGACGAAGCCTGCAAGGCATATGACGAAGTGACTGCCGCCATCAAGGGTTGAGCCAAGTCAAAACGAAAGAAGGCGGTGGCCATTGGCTGCCGCCTTTTGTCTTCCTCGATCGCCTTTGCTCAGTTCTTCGCGATCGAGCCGACTTCGACCGTGTCGACCCGCTTTAGGCTCATGCCGATGACCGGCACCAGCTGCTTGTCGACGCGCACGGCGACCGTCACGGTCATCGAATTGTCGTCGGGAACGCGCGCCTGCATGACGCCGTTCAACTGATTGCGGTTAATGGTGAAGACGACCTTTTGGGGATCGACGACATTGCCGCCGACAATGTCCATGCCGTTGCCGGTCGAGCCGCCCATGAAAGTGCCTTTGTAACCATCCCGGCCCCGGCGTTCGACCGTCGCCGACATCTTCTGGGTGAAGACGCCGACCCGGCAGTCGCCGTCTAGCGTCATGCCGACCTTGCCGCCCGGCGTGGAACCGTTGAAATTGCAGGTGAATTTCGTGCCCTTGTATTTGCCGGCGATGATTTCGCCAGGGCCGACCCATTTGCCTTCGACCGAGCGGAAAAACTGCTTGTCAGCCTCTGCTCCAAAGGCCCTTTCGACGAGGCCGAGCGGTACGGCGGCCGCAACCGTTGCGGTCATGACGCAGGACAAGATTACGCTTCTCATTGACAACACCCGGCACGAACGAGTCTGCTGTTGGAACCAGAGTGACCATGAAGAAGATTGGTTAATGCTTCGTCACTGGCGACCGTTTCTGCATTTACCTTACTGCTCGCTTCGGCCATCCTTTCGCGTCGCGAACGAGGTCAATGCCGAGAGGAAATCGCCTAGCCCCGGTCGCTTCACCGCAATGAACGGCAGCGGGCGCGTCGTTTCCATCGCCGCGATGCCGATGCGCGCCGTCATCATGCCGTTGACGACGCCCTCACCAAGCTTTGCCGAGAGCTTCGCGGCAAGGCCGTGGCCGACGATCTGCTGCACGAAACTGTCGCCGACGGCGATCGAGCCGGTCACCGCGAGATGGGCAAGCACACCGCGCGCCAGGCGGAAGAAGCCCAGCGTGCCGGGACGGCCGCCATAAAGTTCCGACAGGCGCCGGATCAACCTGCCGGCTTCGAACACGACATAGGCGACGTCGACCAACGCGCGCGGGCTGACCGCCGTCACTAGCGAGACGCGCTTCGCGGCCTCCAGGATCATCATCTTGGCGCGGGCATCGAGCGGCGACAGAATCTCGGTCTCGGCGAGCCGCACCAGATTGGCGCCATCGATGATCTCGCCTCGCAATTCGGCGAGCGAGCGGCGGCCGGCCGCAGTCTCCGGTTTAGCTGCGACAAAGGCGGAAAGCTCGTCGACCAAAACGCGCGCGGCCTTGGGGTCGTCGCGCGCCACCGCATCCACGGCCCGTCGCTGTAGTTTCTCGACCTCAGCGAGGCGTGCGATGGCGAGGAACTCGCGGATCAGGACGATCAGCAGCGACAAAAGCGCGATGGCCGCCATGCCGGCCGCCAGCCAGCCCAGCCATTCGGCGCGCGCGAAAAGATCACGGATGAGCTGATCCGTCCACAGGCCCACCGCGAGCGAGACAAGCACGCCGAAAGCTCCGAAAAACAGGCGTGCCAGCAGCGTGCGCCTCCTTGGAGCGGTCGCCTGTGGCGGCGGACCCTGCTCAATATCCGGCTGGTCGAAAACGTCGATCTCCGAGGGAATGACCACGGCGACATCGGCCCTGGCGGCGCGTGGCCTGCGCAGGGGCTGTTCGGTGCCATGCTTCTGCGGCGCCTCGTGCCTTGGCGCGGGCTCGGGCTCGATGCGGAAGGCCGCCGGTTTGCGGGGCGGATTCATGCCAGACGATCTCCGATCAGGAACTGAAGCGCGCGGTCGAGGCGAATATGCGGCAAAGACAGCGTGACGCCTTCGGCCGTCCGCTCGAGCTTCGGCGGACGAAAGCGCACGAAACGGATCGCCTTGTGTTCCGCCTGCTGCCCGGAAGCGTCGAACACGGGATCGACCTTTTCCGGCAAGTCACCGGGAAATATGGCTGTTTCGGCTTTGCCGTCGAATGTCTCGCCGTTGATCTTCTCGCCTTTCAAGGGCGTGCCGATGATCACCGGCAATGTCTCGCGGCCTTGCTTCACGATGCCCTCGCGGGTCGAGCGCACCGCCGCCATGGCGACCACATCGACATCGGCGCCGCTGAAATTGGCCCGCGCCACCGCGCGGTCGGCGAGGCGGCGCACGATCGCCTGCAGCCGGTCATGGCTTTCGTGGTGCAACTGGTCAGCTTTGGTCGCCGCCACCAGGATGCGGTCGATGCGCCTCGAAAACAGGTCGGTGACGAAATTGCCCCGCCCGGGTCGGAAGCAGGAGAGGATTTCGGTGACGGCCCGTTCGAGGTCGGCCATGGCGGCCGGGCCGGCGTTGAGCGCCTGCATGGCGTCGATCAGCACGATCTGGCGGTCGAGACGGGTGATGTGCTCGCGAAAGAACGGCTTTACGACATGGGTCTTGTAGGCTTCGTAGCGGCGCTCCATCATCGCCTGCAGCGATCCGGGGCGGCGCCGTTCGGACAATTTCATCAGCGGCGCGAAGGTCAGCGCCGGCGAGCCTTCGAGATCGCCCGGCATCAGGAAACGACCCGGCGGCAGCGTCGACAGCGCACGTTCGTCGAGCTTGCAGGCCGTGAGATAGGCGGCGAAGCTTTCGGCGAGACGGCGCGCCGTCATCTCGTCCGCGTCGGCATCCGGATCGACCGAGGAGGCCAGCTCCTGCCACGCCTGTGACAGGTCGGAGCGGACCGGCAGGGCGGCCAGCTCCACCGCCTCGCGCGAAAAATCGGCGAAAGATTTACCGAGCAGCGGCAGGTCAAGCAGCCATTCGCCGGGATAATCGACGATGTCGATCGACAGCTTTCCGGCCGAAAACAGCCGGTTCCAGCCGGAGGCCGACTCGTATTCGATGGTCAGCCTCAGCTCTGAAATGGCGCGCGTCGAATCCGGCCAGACACGGTCGTCGACCAGGGCCGCGACATGGTCCTCGTACTGGAAGCGCGGGACGGCGTCGTCCGGCTGCTCCTCGAGCAAGGCGCGGGCGATGCGGCCCGATTTTTGCGCTTCGAACAGCGGCAGCCGCCCGCCATGGATAAGGTTATGGACGAGAGCGGAAATGAACACCGTCTTGCCGGCGCGGGAGAGGCCGGTGACGCCCAGTCGCAGGGATGGGGAGAAGAGCCCGGCGGCCCGGCCCGACAACGTGTCGAGCGCAATCCTCGCCTCGTCGGTGAAAGTGGTCAGCGATGATGCCAAATCTGCCTCTGGGTCGCCCGTCAGGGCCCGATATAGGCCTTGGGCAAGGCGTTTGAAATGGTGTCAGAGATCGGCGGGACTGAGAAAGGCCTCGAGATAACCACGGCCTTGGCCTGCTTCACCGAGATTGCCGGGAAAACGCACGACGGCGAGTCCGGAAGTGGGAAAGCCGTGGTTGAGCATGCCTCGCGCGGTCTCATCGCCGTCGCCCGACACCGCCATGGCCAGGTCCTCGGTCATCGGATTGTGGCCGATCACCAGCAATGAGCCGGCCCCGCCGTTCTTACGAATGATTTCGAGGTAACCGGCGGCATCTTCGCTGTAGAGTGTGTCGAAGAACAGCACCCGGCCGGTGTCGGTGCGGCCCGCAAGGCCTTCCAGGGTCTGCCGTGCTCGCTTGGCGTTGGAGCAGAGCGTGACATCCGGCACGTAGTCCCGGGCCCGCATGGCGTCACCCATCGCCTCAGCGTCGGCCATGCCCGATTCGTCGAGCGGACGATCGAAGTCACGAACACCGGGCAGCGCCCATCCGGCTTTGGCATGCCTCAACAGATAAAGTCTGCTCAACCGGCTCCCCCTTTATGTTGAATACGCTGAGCGTTTTGGCGATTAGTCACCAGAACGGTGTCGTGCACAATGGCATAGGACGCGCAACCGCGCCGAATCGCTGATGAATTCGATCCCGACCGTTGAGAAATGGCCGCCGCGAATGCCTGCTGCTGCGAAGACTAACAAATGCGTGAAACTGTTATTGTTTCCGCTTGTGCAGCCCCTTGTCCGCGAATATATAGGCGCCAAATTTGGGGTTGTTGGGTGAGTCGAATGAACGACATCGTTACCGCCGATTACGTACCCTCCGAAGACGAGCCGTTCATGAACGAACGGCAGAAATCATACTTCCGCCAGAAGCTTATCACATGGAAGAATGACATCCTTCGCGAAGCGCGTGAAACACTCGAAATCCTCCAGCAAGAAAACGCCAACCATCCCGACCTAGCCGACCGCGCCTCTTCCGAAACCGACCGAGCCATCGAACTGCGCGCCCGCGATCGCCAGCGCAAGCTCATCTCGAAAATCGACTCCGCGCTGCAGCGCATCGACGAAGGCACCTATGGCTATTGCGAGGAAACCGGCGAGCCGATCGCGCTGAAGCGGCTCGACGCCCGCCCGATCGCGACGCTGTCGATCGAGGCGCAGGAGCGCCACGAACGCCGCGAGAAGGTCTACCGCGACGATTGACGCGGGTTGGGACAGACGCAGGTTTTGCGAAAATGGCCGGATCTTTCCGGCCATTTTCTTTTTTGAGCGGCAATCCTTTGGAGGTCAGCGTTTGTGGCTGGCCAGCTCGCCGAGAAGCTTGGTCATCTCGTCATCGAGCGAGGGCTTCGCCGCCGGCTTGCTTGCCGGTTTGGAATGGGACTCCTCCAACGATGCCTCGAGCTCGTGCATCAGTGTGTCGTCGATCGAGTCGTTGGAGGGCTGCGGCGGGGCCTGCCGGCTGGTACCATTCGTCCCATACGCAGGGAGCGGCATGACTTTCGCGGCCGGGGGAGGCGGTACCGGCGGCTTTGCCGGAGGGGGCGCCGCGCGCGGGCGCGACACGGGCTCGCTCACGGGAGCCGGCGCCGGTGCGGTCGGCTGCCTGGCCGGGGCGGGTGCGGGCTGAGGCGCCCGCGGGCGCGGCGCGGCGGCCTGCTGCTGGCCGCTGTCTCCGGTCAGCGCCGGACGGCGAGGTGCTGCCAGCCTTATGTCTCGTTCGACCACGACATCAGTCGGGCCGCCGATCAGGATGAGGTGTTCGATATCGTCGCGCCGCACCAGCACCAGCCGGCGGTGGCTGTCGACAGCGGTGGCGTCCATGACGGCGAGCCGTGTCTTGCGATTCCGGCCTCCGGCAACGAAGGTGCCGAAAGTCAGGTTGCGGACTACCTTGATGACGAGCAGGACCACGACCAGCAGAACAAGGGCCGCGAACGTCCATAGAATTGCAGCGACGTAACCCGGCCCCGCTACGCTATCCAGCCACTGCAGCATCGGTGCACCCAATCGCCTTTGAAGTGACGCGACACTAGACCTTAGGGACTAGCCTCCGCAAGGCGACATCACCCATCGTGAACAGTTTGAAACATGAATCGTTGATTTTATCGGACATTTGCCGTCCGGGCCTTTTCCGCTACAGGAGAATGTGATTCAACCGGCCGTTCGCGGGTGTCGGGGCATCGGAATCACGAGCAGGGGGCACATGGCCAAGGAAACGCGCGGCGATTTCTATCCGGTACCGATCGTCGACCAAAACACGCGTCCGGGCGCCATCGCCAGGCTCATCATCTTCATCGTCGTTTTGACCGGCGCGGCGGTCGTTTTCGGGTTGTTCCGCGAGCGCCTCGGCGATCCGTTCCTGCTCGGCATGCTTGGCGTGCTCGCCATGATCGGCGTCGGCTTTCTGTTCGCGACGGCGATCGGCTTCGTGCAGATCGCCCCGCGTTCAACCGGCGACGAGCTGTCCAAAGCGTTCGTCGATTCAATGTCGCAAGGCCTCCTGGTCACCGACACCAAGGGTCGCGTAATCTACGCCAACCGGGCCTATGCCGAGATGACGGGGGCCGCTTCGGCGGCGGACCTCAAGACGGTCGAGGGGCTGCTTTCGGACGTCCCCGAGGCCTCGATGACCATCTACCGGCTGGCGTCCGGCCTGCGCGACGGCCAGGCGGGCGACGGTGAATTCCGCCTGGCGCAGTCGATCAAGCCTGGGGCCGAGCCGGGCGCGCGCTGGTACCGCGTCCGCGCGCGCGCCTTCAACGTGCCGGGCCAGCGGCTGCCGCTGCTTGCCTGGCAGATCGCAGACATTTCGCAGGAGCGGGCGGAACAGGAGCGTTTCTTCCTCGACCTGCAAAAGGCGATAGACCATCTCGACCACGCGCCCGCAGGCTTCTTCTCGGCCGACCAGGAAGGCCGCGTCACCTATATCAATGCGACGCTTGCCGACTGGCTGGGCATCGACCTTGCCAGCTTCACCCCGGGCGCGGTCACGCTGCCGGAGATCGTTGCCGGCGACGGCATGGCGCTCGTCCGCTCGGTCAAGGCTGATCCCGGCGCCACGCGCAACGCCGTCATCGACCTTGATCTGACGACAATGAGCGGCCAGGCACTGCCCGTCCGCTTCATGCACCGCGTTTCGGCGAGCCGCGAAGGAGTGAACGGGCCGACGCGCACCATCGTGCTCAACCGCACCCAGGGTGAGGACGCGTCCGCCGACCTGCGCGCCTCGGAGGTGCGCTTCACGCGTTTCTTCAACTCGACGCCGATGGCGATAGCCGGCGTCGATGCCGGCGGGCGCATCCTGCGCACCAATGCGCCGTTCCTGTCGCTGTTTTCGTCCGTCGTCGACCGGGACGCTGTCGACCGGCGTGTGCGTTTCGAAAGCGTGGTGCATGAACGCGACCGGCCGGCCTTCGCCGCCGCCTTCGAGAAGGCGCGGCAGCGGCAGGCCAATATCGAGCCGATCGACTCGTTGCTGCCTGGGCATGAGGAGCGCCACATCCGCTTCTACGTGAATGCCGTCGCCGACGGCGCCGGTAGCGAGGGTGCGGAGGAATCGGCCATCGTCTACGCCGTCGAGACTACCGAGCAGAAGGCGCTCGAGGGCCAGATGGCGCAGAGCCAGAAGATGCAGGCGGTCGGCCAGCTTGCCGGCGGCATCGCGCACGACTTCAACAACGTGCTCACCGCCATCATCATGGCGTCGGACCTCCTGCTCACCAACCACCGGCCGTCGGACCCGTCCTTCCCCGACATCATGAACATCAAGCAGAACGCCAACCGGGCGGCGTCGCTTGTTAGGCAGTTGCTGGCCTTCTCGCGCAAGCAGACCCTGCGGCCGGAAGTTCTCAACCTGACCGATGTGCTTGCCGATCTGCGCATGCTGCTTGCCCGCCTGGTGGGCAACGATATCAGGCTGAAGATCGACCACGGGCGCGATCTGTGGCCGGTCAAGGTCGACATCGGCCAATTCGAGCAGGTGGTGGTTAATCTCGCCGTCAACGCGCGCGATGCGATGCCCACCGGCGGCGATCTTACCGTGCGCACCCGCAACGTCATGGCCGAGGAGTGCAAATCGTTCCCGTATCGCGAGCTTATCCCGGCCGATTATGTGCTGGTCGAGGTCGAGGACACGGGCAGCGGCATCGCGCCGGAGGTGCTGAAGAAGATATTCGAGCCGTTCTTCACCACAAAGGAGGTCGGCAAGGGAACGGGCCTTGGCCTCTCGATGGTGTATGGCATCATCAAGCAGACCGGCGGCTTCATCTACTGCGATTCCGAAGTCGGCAAGGGCACGGTGTTCCGGATCTTCCTGCCGCGTCACGTGACGGAGGTGAAGAAGGCGAGCGAATCTGCCGACACTGCGGCGGCGGCAGCTCCAGCCAAGCCGGCCGACACTGCGAAGGACCTCTCAGGTTCGGCGACCGTGCTTCTGGTCGAGGACGAGGACGCCGTTCGCATGGGCGGCGTGAGGGCGCTGACTTCGCGCGGCTACACCGTTCACGAGGCTTCCTCCGGCGTCGAGGCGCTGGAGGTCTTCGAGGCACTCGGCGGCAAGGTCGACATCGTCGTGTCCGATGTGGTGATGCCGGAAATGGACGGGCCGACGCTGCTCGGCGAATTGCGCAAGCGCCAGCCGGACATAAAATTCGTCTTCGTTTCCGGCTATGCCGAGGACGCCTTTGCCAAAAACCTGCCGGCCGACGCGCATTTCGGCTTCCTGCCCAAACCATTCTCGCTCAAGCAACTGGCGACGATCGTCAAAGACGTGCTGGAATCTTAAAGCGCATCGGTGAAGCAGATCAGGGGACGCGCTTCAGATCATTGCTTGATGCAGGTCGTTTCCCCAAAAGCGCTGCGCCCTTTTAGACGACATGTCTTAAACAGCTATCGCTTGCACATTGCAGCGAGCCTGCCATGATGGCGATCGGATGGGTCCTGTCATGGGGGTGATAGCGCGTGACGCCGCACATCGAGGCGGGCAGGGGAGATTATGCCGAAACGGTGCTGCTGCCGGGCGACCCCGAGCGCGCGCAGTGGATGGCGCAAACTTTTCTGGAGGCGCCGCGCTGCATCAATCTCCGTCGGGGCGCCCTCGGCTTCACTGGCCGTTTCCGCGGTAAGCCGGTCAGCATCCAGGCAACCGGCATCGGCGTCTCTTCTTTCCTGATCTATGCCCATGAGTTGCTGGACTATCATGGCGTGAAGACGCTGATCCGCACAGGAACATGCGGCGCATTGTCGGATGACGTTCCGCTGCGGGGCTTGGTCGTTTCAAGCGCCGTGCGCCCCGAGGGCCCGATCAGCGGGCAGGTGTTCGGACTTTACCAGCCGGCCGGCCCCGATGAGGCGCTCCATGCGCTGGCGCTGCAGCGGGCCGCCGATCTCGGCATTGCCTGCAGCGCCGGCCTGACCGTCTGCAGCGACATCTTCCATCATCCCGATGGCCGCGCCCGCTTCGACGAGCCCAGGGCGCTCGGCGCGCTGGCGGTCGACATGGAAACCAGCGCGCTCTACCGCATTTCGGCGCAGTTCGGCGCGCGCGCCCTATCGCTGCTGACCGTGGTCGACCACGTCGCCGCCGACGAGCAGACCGAGTATTCCGAACGCCAGGCGCTGTTCACCGACATGACCCGCCTGGCACTGGAAGTCGCGGTCACTGCTTAGGCGGTTTCCGCTTCAACTGCCCCTCGGCTGTCGACCGGCGACCCGCAGATAAAGCGGCAGGTTGTGCGCAGCATCGAAGCGAAGTTCCTTGTTCGATCAATGTTTCGTGCAGGTGGAGGCGGTAAAGGCGCCGTCCTGCTGCTTCATGATGATGTCGAAGGAGGGAGCGCCTGGATCGTCGAGCGTCGCCTGTGTCAGCGAGATCGAGTTGCCGCCGCTCGTATAGCCGCCGAGCGGGCCGAGCCAGCTGATCTCGCCATTGGCGTCCATCTGGTAGTTGTAGGTTCCCGACGTGCCGAAGGTCACTGGGCCGCTATAGACATTGCCCTTGATGGTGATGTCGCCGAGATTGATGAAGAGGC